>NZ_JBFUGX010000669.1:0-2170 GCF_056402675.1 Polaromonas sp. P3_C2
GGCGGGCGGCGGCGTATTGCTCAGTAATGCATCGCAAGAACTGCGCACGCTGGTCGACATGCTGGGCTACCCCTGCACCAACACCTTGATGGGCCTGGGCGCCTACCCGGCCAGCGACACAAAATTCCTCGGCATGCTGGGTATGCACGGCACCATCKAAGCCCACAATGCGATGCAGCATTGCGACGTGTTGCTGGCTGTCGGTGCGCGTTTTGATGACCGCGTGATCGGTAACCCCAAGCATTTCGCGCAGAACGAACGCAAGATCATCCACATCGACATCGACCCTTCCAGTATTTCGAAGCGCGTGAAGGTTGATATTCCGATCGTGGGCGACGTGAAGGACGTGCTGACCGAACTGATTGCCATGATCAAGGAATCCGGCCTCAAGCCTGACGCGAACGCCCTGGGCGGCTGGTGGGACACGATTGAAGGCTGGCGCAAACGCGACTGCATGAAGTACAGCATGGGCAAAGGCGATGTCATCAAGCCCCAGCATGTGGTCGAAACGCTCTGGAAGCTGACCAAGGACGCGGACACCTACATCACGTCGGACGTGGGTCAACACCAGATGTGGGCTGCGCAGTACTACAAGTTCGACGAGCCGCGCCGCTGGATCAATTCAGGCGGCCTGGGCACCATGGGCGTCGGTATTCCCTATGCCATGGGCATCAAGCTGGCCAAGCCCGACTCGGAAGTGTTCTGCATCACCGGTGAAGGTTCGGTGCAGATGTGCATCCAGGAGCTTTCCACCTGCCTGCAATACAACACGCCGATCAAGATCGTGTCGCTGAACAACCGTTACCTGGGCATGGTGCGTCAGTGGCAGGAAATTGACTATGAAGGCCGCTACAGCAGCAGCTACATGGACGCACTGCCCAATTTCGTGAAGCTGGCCGAAGCCTACGGGCACGTTGGCATGTTGATCGAAAAGCCGCAGGACGTAGAGCCGGCGCTTCGCGAAGCCCGCAAGCTCAAGGACCGCACTGTGTTCATGGACTTCCGCACGGATCCGACCGAAAACGTGTTCCCGATGGTGCAGGCCGGCAAGGGCATTACCGAAATGCTGCTGGGGTCGGAAGACCTCTAGGCCTCACGCCACCACACCCATTCATTCACCGTCACCTGACGAATCTATTGTCTGCCGAGCCTGCGCATTACCGTGCGCAGGGGAGGGCAGCGAAAAGAGGAATCTTCTTATGAAACACATCATTGCAGTTTTGCTGGAAAACGAGCCGGGCGCTCTTTCCCGCGTGGTCGGCCTGTTCTCGGCACGCGGCTACAACATCGAAAGCCTGACCGTCGCCCCGACGGAGGACCCGAGCCTGTCGCGCATGACGATACAGACCACCGGTTCTGACGACGTCATTGAACAAATCACCAAGCACCTGAACCGACTGATTGAAGTCGTCAAGGTTGTCGATCTGACCGAAGGCTCCTACACCGAGCGTGAACTCATGATGGTCAAGGTGCGCGCAGTCGGCAAGGAGCGCGAAGAGATGAAGCGCATGGCTGATATATTCCGCGGGCGAATCATCGACGTGACGGAGAAAAGCTACACCATCGAGCTGACTGGGGACCAGTCCAAGAACGATGCATTTCTGGAAGCCATAGACCGCAGTGCGATCCTGGAGACGGTGCGAACCGRCTCCAGCGGCATCGGCCGTGGAGAGCGGATTTTGCGGGTTTGATTTAAGTCGTCCGTGCGCGCGTTTCGACAGGCTCAACGCGAACGGATTTTGAGTGGCGATATGCGTTTACCGTTCGCCCTGAGCCTGTCGAAGGGCATTTTCGCCAATACCTATTCTGGAGAGAAAAATGAAAGTTTTTTACGACAAAGATTGTGATTTGAGCCTGATCAAGGGCAAAACAGTCGCCATCATCGGCTACGGCAGCCAGGGCCACGCACACGCGCAAAACCTGAACGACAGCGGCGTGAAAGTGATCGTCGGCCTGCGCAAGGGCGGCGCTTCGTGGCCCAAGGTCGAAAAGGCCGGCCTGAAGGTCGCTGAAGTCGCGGACGCGGTCAAAGCCGCTGACGTGGTCATGATCCTGCTGCCCGACGAGCAAATCGGCGCGGTCTACAAAAACGACGTGGCTCCCCACATCAAGCAGGGCGCTTCCCTGGTTTTCGCCCACGGCTTCAACGTGCACTACGGCGCCGTGATTC
>NZ_JBFUGX010000670.1:0-2169 GCF_056402675.1 Polaromonas sp. P3_C2
GTATTTGTGCGGTGCACCAATTGAGGGTTACCTGAGATCAGGCCCGGGATTTATCCCAGCAAATCCAGGGCGTCGAGCATGCGCTGGGCGACTTCGCCCAGCCGCAGGCCCTTATCCATCGCTGCCTTGCGCAGCTTTTCGAAGGCGGCCTGTTCGGTCAGGCCCTGGCGCTGCATCAGCATGCCCTTGGCCCGGTCTATGACTTTTCGGTCATGCAGCTCTGTTTTGGCGTGTGCCAGTTCCTTGCGCAGGCCCTGCTCGTGCTCAAAGCGCGCCATGGCCACGTCCAGGATAGGCCGAATGCGGTCCGGGGAGAGGCCGGCCACTACATAGGCCGACACGCCGGCGGCGACGGCATCCTTCACGTGGCTGGTGTCGTTGTCGTTGGTGAACAGCACGATGGGCCGACGGGCGTCCCGCGTCGCCATCACCACATGCTCCAGCGAATCGCGGGCCTCGCTTTCGGCGTCCACGATGATCATGTCGGGTTGCAGTTGCGCCAGGCGCTCGTCCAGGAAGGTATCGGCCGGGAGCACCGCGACGATGTTGTAACCGTTTTCCAGCAATCCGATGCGCAGCTGGCGCGAGCGCTCGGCCAGCTCCCGCGCATGGTCGTCATCGGACACGGACTCCAGCAGGTCCGGGGCGATGATGACAAGGCGCAGGGATTGGGACGGCGTCATGCAGGATTTAGTGCAAGAAACGTGCCCCCACGGTCATTCACTGCGTGTAACTCCTTACCTCCCCGAGGGGTCTGCCCGCCCTCCGGCCCGGCAAAGCCGGTTCCAGGGCTCATGCTGGGTTGAGGAGGGGCTCAACCAGCGGGAGCCGCGGGACTGGCTTTGCCAGACCGCAGGCACCGCCCCCTTGAGGGGGCAGGCTACACGTAGTGAGCCTGAACGGGGGGCTTTACACTCGAAGGATGAGAGTCTTGGGAATCGAATCGAGTTGCGATGAAACCGGTGTGGCGCTGGTGGATGCCAGCGGCAGTGGCGTGCCGCGCCTGCTGTCGCACGCCTTGTTCAGCCAGATCGACATGCACCAGGCTTATGGTGGTGTGGTGCCTGAGCTGGCGAGCCGGGACCATATCCGGCGTGTCTTGCCTTTGACGCATCAGGTGATGGCCGAGGCGGGCAGCAGCCTGGCGCAAGTGGATGTGGTGGCGTATACACGCGGCCCTGGGCTTGCGGGTGCGCTGCTGGTGGGGGCGGGTGTTGCTTGCTCGCTGGCGGCGGCGCTGGGCAAGCCTGCGATGGGTGTGCATCACCTGGAAGGGCATTTGCTGTCGCCCTTTCTGAGCGCCGACCCGCCCGAGTTTCCTTTTGTGGCGCTGCTGGTGTCTGGCGGCCATACCCAGCTGATGCGGGTGGACCGGGTCGGCAGTTACGAATTGCTCGGTGAAACCATTGACGATGCGGCAGGTGAGGCTTTTGACAAGTCGGCCAAGCTGATGGGCTTGCCTTATCCCGGCGGGCCCCATCTGTCGAAGCTGGCTGAGCACGGCGACTGCGCGGCCTTCAAGTTGCCGCGACCCTTGCTGCACAGTGGTGACCTGGATTTTTCATTTGCCGGGCTCAAAACCGCAGTGCTGACTCAGGCCAAAAAATTGGGTGCGGAGCTGGACAGCCGCAAGGCCGACCTCGCGGCATCCACGCAGGCGGCGATCGTGGAGGTATTGGTGAAAAAATCACTGGCCGCCATGGCGCAAACCGGGCTCAAACGCCTGGTGGTGGCGGGCGGCGTGGGCRCCAATGCGCTGCTGCGAAGCCAGCTCAATGCCGTGTGCAAGCAACGCGGTATTCGTGTGCATTACCCGGAACTGCATTTGTGCACCGACAACGGCGCCATGATTGCGCTGGCGGCCGGCATGCGGCTGCAGGCGGGGCTTGAAACGCTTCAGCGCGACTACACGTTTGATGTGAAGCCGCGCTGGAGTTTGACCCCCACGGTCGCTCGCGCCGCGTAGTTCCCCGTCCCCCCGAGGGGGCCGCTGCGCCTGCGGCCCGGCAAAGCCGGTTCCACGGCCCCGGCTGGCAGGGACGGCTAACCGGCTTTGGTCGGTGGTTACTGGATGTCGAGGTGGGTGACGTTGCTGACAGGGACTTTTTTGCCCAGTGTCAGGGTCAACACGCCGTTTTCCAGTTTGGCGCTGCTGTTGGCGGTATCGAT
>NZ_JBFUGX010000671.1:0-2167 GCF_056402675.1 Polaromonas sp. P3_C2
GCCTGCGTCAAGCGTGTGTACTCCGACATCGCCACGCTGGAATGCACACCGCAGGGTCTGAAGCTGATCGACACCGTCGAAGGCCTCACACACACCGAACTTGAAAAACTGGTGGGCCTGCCGATTGCGGCCGCCTGATCTCACTTCTCTCAACGCACACACACCATGACCCAAGCTTTCATTTGCGACGCCATCCGCACCCCCTTCGGCCGCTACGGCGGCGCCCTCAGCAGCGTGCGCACCGACGACCTGGGTGCGATCCCGATCAAGGCGCTGATGGCGCGCAACCCGAACGTGGATTGGCAGGCCGTCACAGATGTGCTCTACGGCTGCGCCAACCAGGCCGGGGAAGACAATCGCAATGTGGCGCGCATGGCCGCCTTGCTGGCGGGCCTGCCCATGGACGTGCCGGGCTCCACCATCAACCGCCTGTGCGGCTCGGGCCTGGATGCCTTGGGCAGCGCCGCACGTGCCATCAAGTCGGGCGAGGCCACCCTGATGATCGCCGGCGGTGTCGAGAGCATGAGCCGCGCGCCCTTTGTGATGCCCAAGGCCGAGAGCGCCTTCAGCCGCGCAAACGCGGTGTATGACACCACCATCGGCTGGCGTTTCATCAACAAGCTGATGAAAGAAAAATACGGCGTTGATGCCATGCCCGAGACGGCCGAGAACGTCGCTACCGACTACAAGATCAGCCGCGAAGACCAGGACAAAATGGCGCTGGCCAGCCAGCTCAAAGCCGTGGCCGCACAAAAGGCCGGCTACTTCGACGCTGAGATCACGCCGGTGACGATTGCCCAGAAAAAGGGCGACCCCATCGTGGTGAGCAAAGACGAACACCCACGTGAAACCTCGCTCGAAGCGCTGGCCAGGCTCAAGGGCGTGGTGCGGCCCGACGGCACAGTGACCGCCGGCAACGCCAGCGGCGTGAATGACGGCGCTTGCGCGTTGCTGCTGGCCGACGAAGCCACTGCCGCAAAGAACGGCCTTACACCCAAGGCGCGCGTGGTCGGCATGGCCACTGCCGGTGTGGCGCCGCGCATCATGGGCATCGGCCCTGCCCCGGCCACACAAAAAGTGCTGGCGCTCACCGGTCTCACGATGGCGCAGATGGACGTGATCGAACTCAACGAAGCCTTTGCAGCTCAAGGTCTGGCTGTGCTGCGCATGTTGGGTGTGCGGGACGACGATCCGCGCGTCAACCCCAACGGCGGCGCCATCGCGCTGGGTCACCCGCTGGGCGCCTCGGGCGCGCGCCTGGCCACCACGGCCGTCAACCAGTTGCACAAGGGAGGCGGCCGTTATGCGCTGGCCACCATGTGCATCGGAGTAGGGCAGGGCATCGCGGTGATTCTGGAGCGTGTCTAGCCCAGACCGTGACTGGGCATCCCCTCGCGCACGGGGGCGTCTGAGGCGATCGCCATTGCATGGACGGCCTGTGGTGAAATACATCCTCGGTTCCGGTCTGCTATTGTTTTAATAGCTGCTTGCGCCCGTCCCTTCTGGGTAACTGATGTTTTTCGCTTGAATCCATGGATTTCCCGCTGATCACCGACCCCTTTTTCTATGCGGTGGCGATTCCTGCCGTGCTGATGCTGGGCATCAGCAAAAGTGGTTTTGGGGCCGGCTTCGGTTCTCTTGCGGTTCCCGTCATGGCGCTGGCCGTCACGGTGCCCCAGGCCGCCGCCATCCTGATGCCTGTCCTGCTGCTGATGGACTTGCTGGGGCTGGCGGCTTTTCGCCGGGACTTCGATGTGAAGTTTCTGAAATTCCTGATCCCTTTTGGTTTGGTGGGAACCGTGGTGGGGGCGCTGTTGTTCAAGGTGCTGGACGCCAGGGTCGTGGCTGGGGTGGTGGGAATATTCACCTTGTTGTTTTTGGCGCAGCGACTGTTGTTCCCGCCCCGGCCCGACAGCCCGCCACCACCCAAGTGGCTGGGCGCCATTCTGACGGTGACCTCGGGCTTCACGAGCTTTGTGTCTCACGCAGGCGGGCCGCCCCTGAGCGCCTATGTGATTCCCATGCGCCTGAGCCCTGTGAAGTTCACGGCCACCATGGCCGCCTTCTTTTTTGTCATCAACCTTTCCAAGTGGATTCCGTATGCCTGGCTGGGCCTGCTTGACCTGCGCAACATGGCGACTTCGCTGGTTTTGCTGCCGCTGGCGCC
>NZ_JBFUGX010000672.1:0-2166 GCF_056402675.1 Polaromonas sp. P3_C2
TCCCTCACCTGGCAGGGGCACAAGGAGATTCCGATGATCTATGGTTTGACCTACCTCGGTGTGATCCACACCGCCATCAGCCTGGTGGCCGTTGCGGCTGCCGTGATCGCCTTCTTTCGCGACAAGGAAATCATTGCCGCGTCCACACTGGGCAAGGTCTATATCTGGACCACGGTGCTCACCTGCCTCACGGGCTTTGGCATCTTCCAGCATGGCGGTTTCGGCAAACCGCATGCGCTGGGCATCATCACCTTGCTGGTGCTGGGCATTGCCTGGGTGGCGGGCACCACCAAGGTGCTGGGCCGTGCCTCGCCGTATGTGGAGACGCTGGGCTATTCGATGACCTTTTTATTCCACATGATTCCGGCCATCACCGAGACTTCGACGCGCCTGCCATTGGGTGCGCCACTGCTGCCCAACGCCGATGCGCCCGAACTCAAGGCCGCCACGGGTGTGCTTTTGCTGCTGTACATCATTGGGGCGGCGCTGCAGGTGCGGCGCATACGCGCGCGCCATGCGGCGCTTGACGTCGCGGCTGTGCCGGGGTCTGCTGCTGCCAGTTAATGGGTAAGGGGCGACAAATTCAGCCGGGCCAGACGACCAGCAAATAGCGGCAGGCGCTGCGCCCCAGGGTTTTAAAGGCCACGGGGCGGTCAACGCCGAAGTCCAGGCAGTCGCCGGGCTCAAGCTTGAAAACTTCGTCGCCATATTCCACGCGCAAGCCGCCTTCGACCAGCCAGAGGCGCTGCCGATACGGCTGGCCGCTCCATCGCGGGTAAGCCACCCTGGCCGACCGCGGCAGCTCGACTTCCACCATCTCGACGCCCTGGTCGGGCCCGCGCTCTGCCACCTGGCGCCGCAGGTAGCCGGCTTCCGGGTCGCGCCACACCGCCTGCCCTGCCTTCTTCCGCAGCCTGCGGCCTGCCTCTTCTTCCTTGTCTTCGGTGAGCAGCTGCGCCAGCGGCACACCCAGGCCGGCTGCGAGCCGGCCGAGGATCATGGCGGTCGGGCTGCTTTCGACGCGCTCCACCCTGGAGATCATGGCTTTGCTGACGCCCGACACCTCGGCCAGTTGCGCCAGGCTCAGGCCCTGGGCCTGGCGCAATGCCAGCAGCCGCGACGCGATCAGGGCATCAATCGTCATGGGGTGTCCTTCAGAAAAAGCATTCGTCTATCATAAGGGACAAATAATCTCTTATAGTAGACAAATCATTCTCCCTTTCAAAAGGAATCCCCATGCACCTC
The DNA here is from genome assembly GCF_056402675.1 of Polaromonas sp. P3_C2. Lineage (NCBI taxonomy): Bacteria > Pseudomonadati > Pseudomonadota > Betaproteobacteria > Burkholderiales > Comamonadaceae > Polaromonas > Polaromonas sp. P3_C2. Next base: position 1,246 of record NZ_JBFUGX010000672.1, read on the forward strand.
GTCGAATGCACCGAAGAGCGCCATGCCGGCCAGATCCTGGCCATTTTTAACGAGGCGATCGTCAACTCGACGGCGCTGTACGACTACAAACCACGCGCACCCGAAAGCATGGTGACCTGGTTTGCCACCAAACGTGCCAACGGTTTTCCGGTAGTCGGGATGGAAGACGACAGCGGCAAGCTGCTGGGTTTTGCGAGCTACGGCACCTTCCGCGCATTTCCGGCGTACAAGTACACGGTCGAGCATTCGGTCTATGTGGAGAAAGACAGCCGCGGCCTGGGCCTGGGGCGCAAGCTGCTGGAGGCGATTGTGGCCAGGGCTGAAGTGCAAGGCATGCACGTTCTGGTCGGCGCGATTGACCTGGACAACGCTGTGAGCATTGCACTTCACAAGCGCCTGGGCTTTGAGCACAGCGGCACGATCAAACAGGCGGCTTTCAAGTTTGGCCGCTGGCTGGACCTGGCGTTTTTGCAGAAGACCTTAAAGACGCCGCTGCAGCCTGTTGACGGTTAAGTCTGTTGGCTGGTCAACACTTTGTCGATGGCCTCATGCAAATGCTGCAGGCCAAACGACACATCACAAAACACGCCGTTGACATAAAACGCCGGCGTTGAGCGCACGCCCAGGTGGCGGCCGCTTTGCATGTGCTCCTGCACGCGCTGCAGGTAGACATGGTCGTTCATTTCGTTCTGGTAGCGGGCCATGTCCAGGCCGGCCTGGGCGGCATAGTCGAGCAGGTGCTTGTCCTTGAGGTGATGCTGGTTGGTAAACAGCAACTCGTACATGGGCCAGAACTTGTGTTGTGCGCCGGCGGCTTCCGCCGCTTCGGCGGCCAGTTCGGCATGGGGGTGCACTTCGCGCAACGGAAAGTGCCGGAAGACAAAACGCAGCTGGCGCCCGAAGTGCGGCAGCATCACCTTC
>NZ_JBFUGX010000673.1:0-2165 GCF_056402675.1 Polaromonas sp. P3_C2
CTCCACTGCCGGCGATGTGGATCGATCACCACATATTCGCCCTGTACGGTGCCAAACTGTTTCATCATCTTCAGCAATGCATCACCGTCATCTGCGTTGTCCAGATACGCTTCGCGTTTTCCTGTTTGCGTATTCTTGACCTCGAGACCTAACCATGAACAACGCCTGTCGGCTGGAACTTTGTCAGAATTGAAAAGCCGCAAAGCCAGCACTTCAGCCTCAACAGTTACATACACCTCATAAGGCAAGGCCTTGGGTTGATTAACGGGAGGGGTCGGGTCTTGTGCATATTGCACTTTGGTGACTTTGATGTCTTTGACCAGCATTTCCTGCGTGCACTTGCCGAAGGTCGGCGTCACCTCCCGCGTGGTGGTCTTACCGGCTGGCACTTTTAACTGTTCAATGCCGTAGGGCGGATAGGACTCGAAGAGAGGCCTGTATTCAATGAGATCGCTGCCGCTGGTGTAGCGAAACATGCCCTTGAAATCACGTCCAATTAAGGCCTCAATAATCGCTTTCGGCTCGTTGACTGGGCTATCGTTGGCCTGAGGGGCCGCGCTGACTGCCGCATGAAATGTGATTGCAGCAATAGCGATGCCAAGCCATGCACGATAGCCAGGAGGTGGCGGGTTGGGAACAAGGCTGTTGTCGCGGGCGTCACTTGCGCTAGCGCATTCGGCCTGAGCCAACCGTTCGCGCACGAAAATGCAAGGCCCGTCGGCAAGCAGACGGTCAGAAAAGATCTGAGCGTATCCTTCTGCGCTTTGACATGGCTTTACGCGGCCACTATTTTTGTAGCTCTCCCTCATCTCACCCCCTTGCATTTCTCTTATTTTTTACGCTCACCAGCGTTGGCTCGATTTGATGAGCTCATTTTTTCTTAGGCGTGCAATCCTACGATGCATTTCTTCGCGCACCCCTGTCAGAACTAACAGGTACGTTGTCATCGCACTACATGTACAGCGTCAGAAAGTATGAGATGTCTAACATTAATACAAAAAGGGGTCGAGGCTTGTCAAACAGCGACCGGTCAATGTCAATTGATCCCGCACCTAACTGYGTTTTCTGGTGCGGACTTTCGCTTCACCTCCACATGTAGCAGAGTATCGCGAGGTAAGCTCCAAACACTTCGACGAAAGGACCTTGCCATGCGCACGCATTTTCTCAACGCTCTTGCACTAGCGCTGCCGATAGCCCTCTCCGCGTGCGGAGGCCCCGCGGCATCAACGCCAGCATCTGCGCCGCCAAGCGGTGCTTGCAACGCCGCACCAGCCCAATTCGCCGTGGGCCGCAATGTGAGCGCAGCGCTTCAAGAAGAAGCCCGCACACGCGCCGGCACCAAAACCGTCCGGGTGCTGAAGCCCGGGCAGGTTGTGACGATGGAGTTCAATGCTGATCGGCTAAGCCTGACTGTGGATGATGCCGGGCGCGTGACGCACGTGAGCTGCGGTTAAACAAACCGCTGTGGAGGCCAGTCAGCGCTTGCGGCTTTTGGCTTCTTCTTTTTCCAGCTGCTGAAGCTGGCGCTTGCGCTTGGCCTTGTTGAGGGACTCGGGTTCTGGGGGGCGGTTGCGCAATGCTTCGGCTTCGCGGGCCTGTGATTTTTCTTTGCGCTTTTTGTCGCGGAAGTGCACAAACAGCCGGCCCAGCGCGAAGCTGACGGCGCAACTGATAACCAGAAAAATAACGGCTGGTGTTTCCATAGATTTTGTAGACGGGATGTTGCGTTGACGTTGACGTTGGCGTTGGGCGTTGACGTGGGCGCTAGTCGGCCAGAAACAATGTCTGCAGGTCGTTCAAAAAATCAAAGCCGCGCTCGGTGGGCTTGACGCGTACGAAGTCTCGTTCGATCAGGCCCTTGCGTTCGGCTTCTTCAAGGCCGCGCTGAATGGCGGTGACGGGCAGGCCGGTTTTTTCGGTGAAGTCTTGCAGCTTGAAGCCGTCGCGCAGGCGCAAGGCGTTGAGCATGAATTCGAAAGGCAGGTCGGCGCGGCTGACTTCTGTTTCTTGCGTGACGGCTTCGCCGGTCAGGGCCTTTTCCATATAGAGCTTGGGCTCGCGAAAGCGTACCTGCCGGACGACGCGGTGCGCAAAGCTGAGCTTGCTGTGGGCGCCGGCGCCTATGCCGAGGTAGTCGCCAAACTGCCAGTAGTTGAGGTTGTGAA
>NZ_JBFUGX010000674.1:0-2161 GCF_056402675.1 Polaromonas sp. P3_C2
GCGTGCTGGTGGCGGGTCCTTCGCTGACCATGGAAGAGCTGCAAACTACCCTGGCTGACCTGGACAAACTGACCGACCAGCGCGTGGATCTCATGACCGTGATGGAGTCGCGCCTCTTCGACCAGAAGATCAAGAAAATGATGGTTCCCACCCAGGAACCGGTGGCCGGTGGCAATCTGGGCTCACCTTTCGGCTGGCGCATTGACCCGATGAACGGGCGCTCCGCCTTGCACACCGGCCTGGATTTCCCGTCCGAGCCGGGTACCGCGATTCTTGCCGCCGCAGGCGGTGTGGTCGTCACGCAGGAATACCACCCCGCCTACGGCAACATGGTGGAAATCGACCACGGCAACGAACTCGTCACACGCTACGCCCATGCGTCCCGCGTGCTGGTCAAAAAAGGCGACCTGATCAAGCGCGGCCAGAAGATTGCAGAAGTGGGCACCACGGGCCGTTCCACCGGTCCGCACCTGCATTTCGAGGTGCTGGTCCAGGGCGTCTTCCAGGACCCGCAAAAATTCCTGACCGCAGGGCAAAAACTGCCCGGGCCCACGGTGGCAGCGGTTTCTCCGCGGCCGGCTGTGCCGGCTCCCCAGCTGCCGCGCCCCCACTAGGCGCTTGCCGCTGCCGTGCCACGTRCACGGCTTTTGGCTTGCCGCTGCGGTTTTACGGCGGCGGGCCATGCGACTCCCTTGGCAGAGTTAAAATCAGGGGTTTGGGCCCAGTTGAAGTAACTGTTGGCGCCCACACCTAGGTTCCGTACACAAAAAGGGATTTCGGCCGCATTGCCTAGCTCGCGGGAGCGGTCAAAGGCGGCCTCGCATTTATGGCTTCCAACATCCTGACCAAAATTTTCGGCAGCCGCAACGACCGCCTGCTCAAAACCTACCGCAAAACCGTAGAACGCATCAATGCGCTGGAACTCGAGTATGAGAAGCTGAGCGACGACCAGCTGCGCACCAAAACCCAGGAATTCAAAGACCGGGTGACCGCAGGCGAAGAACTCGATGCCATTCTTCCTGAAGCTTTTGCCGTGGTCCGGGAGGGCAGCAAACGCGTCATGAAGATGCGTCACTTTGATGTGCAACTGCTGGGCGGCATGTCGCTGCACAACGGCAAGATTTCCGAAATGCGCACCGGCGAGGGCAAGACCCTCACCGCCACGCTGCCGGTCTACCTCAACGCGCTGACCGGAAAAGGCGTGCATGTGGTGACAGTCAATGACTACCTGGCCAGCCGCGACGCGCGCTGGATGGGCAAGCTCTACAACTTCCTGGGCCTCACCGTCGGCATCAACCTGCCCAACATGTCGCGCGAGGAAAAGCAGGCGGCCTACGGCTCCGACATCACCTACGGCACCAACAACGAATACGGCTTTGACTACCTGCGCGACAACATGGTCTACGAGGTGGCAGACCGCGTGCAGCGCGGCCTGAATTACGCCATCGTTGACGAGGTCGATTCGATCCTGATCGACGAAGCCCGCACGCCGCTCATCATCAGCGGCCAGGCTGAAGACCACACCGAGATGTACCTGGCGATGAACAAGGTCGTGCCCTTGCTGACGCGCCAGGAAGGCGAAGCCGATCCGCGCACTGGCGAAGGCGTGACCAAGCCCGGCGACTACACCATCGACGAGAAAACCCACCAGGTCTTCCTGACCGAGCAGGGTCATGAGAACGCCGAGCGCCTGCTGTTCAACCTGGGCCTGATCCCCGAAGGCGCCACGCTGTACGATCCGGCCAATATTTCGCTGATGCATCACCTGTATGCAGCGCTGCGCGCCAACCTGCTTTACCACCGCGACCAGCACTATGTGGTGCAGGACGGCGAGGTCGTGATCGTTGACGAATTCACCGGCCGCCTGATGTCGGGCCGCCGCTGGAGCGACGGCCTGCACCAGGCTGTCGAAGCCAAGGAAGGCGTGCAGATCCAGGCTGAGAACCAGACGCTGGCCTCCATCACCTTCCAGAACTATTTCCGCCTGTACAGCAAGCTGGCCGGCATGACCGGAACGGCCGACACCGAAGCCTACGAATTCCAGGAAATCTACGGCCTCGAAACCACTGTCATCCCGCCCAACCGCGTCAGCCGCCGCGACGACCAGCTGGACCGCGTCTACAAGACTACCCGCGAGAAGTACGAAGCTGCGATCAAGGAC
>NZ_JBFUGX010000675.1:0-2160 GCF_056402675.1 Polaromonas sp. P3_C2
GAATCAGCACGCTGTCCACAATGTGAACAACGCCATTGGTGGCGGAAATGTCGGCGGTCTGGACCATGGCGTCCTCGATGGTGACGAATTCGCCGGCCTTGGAGAGCGCCACATTGGCGCCGTTGACGGTTTTGGCGTTGCCGTTTTTGACGTCAGCTGCCATCACCTTGCCGGGAACGAGGTGGTAGGCCAGAACCGCCTTGAGTTTGGCCGGGTCTTTGGCGAGCTCGTCCATGGTTTTGGCCGGCACTTTGGCGAAAGCCGCGTTGGTGGGCGCGAATACGGTGTAAGGGCCGGTGCCCTTGAGTGTGTCGGTCAGCCCGGCTTTGGCTACCAGGCCATTGAGGGTGCTGAGCTGCGATTGGGTGGCAATCGTGTCTGCCACGGACACCGGGGTGGAGGTGGTGGCGCAGCCGGCGAGGGCGGCAACAGCGGTAGCGAGGACCAGAAAGCGGCGGTTCAACATGAAAGATTCTCCTGATTAATCCTGATTAAGACGAGGCCAAGGGTAGGAGAGCCCGATGACAGATTCGTGACGGTAATTTGAAGGTTTTGTGACGCTATAGAGGGGCGGCAGCCCGCCGGGAGGCTGTCATATTTGTCACATCCTTGTCACACAAGATTTCTACAGTCGACGCATCTTCCCGATCAATCCCAACCAGTTTCGACCAATCCCAACCCAAGAGGTGTTCTGATGAACCTGACTTTCAAAGCTTCCCTGACTACCGTAGTAGGCCTTGCCCTGACGTCGCTTGCCACGCTCGCCGCCGCCCAGGACGTGACCGGCGCCGGTGCGAGCTTCCCGGCCCCCCTGTATTCCAAGTGGGCGGCTGACTACAACAAGGCCACCAGCGTCAAGATCAACTACCAGTCGGTCGGTTCAGGCGCCGGTTTGCGCCAGATTGAAGCCAAAACGGTCGATTTTGGCGCCTCTGATGCCCCCCTGAAAGATGAAGAACTGGCCAAAAAAGGCCTGATGCAATTTCCCACGGTGATCGGCGGCGTCATTCCTGTGGTCAATATCAAGGGCATCACCCCCGGCCAGCTCAAGCTGAGCGGCCAGGTGCTGGGCGACATCTACCTTGGCAAGATCACCAAGTGGACCGACCCGGCCATCAAGGCCCTGAACCCCACGCTGCCCCTGCCTGACGCCGCCATCGCACCGGTGCGCCGCGCCGACGGCTCCGGCACCAGCTTCATCTTCACCAACTACCTGAGCAAGGTCAACGCCGAGTGGAAGTCCAAAGTGGGCGAGGGCACCGCAGTGAACTGGCCCGTAGGCGCTGGCGGCAAGGGCAATGAAGGCGTGGCGGCATTCGTCGGCCGTCTGCCTAATTCGATCGGCTATGTGGAATACGCCTACGTCAAGCAAAACAAGATGACTTTTGCCCAGCTGAAGAACGCCGCTGGCAACTTCGTGTCGCCTGAAGATGGCGCATTCAAGGCCGCCGCCGCAGGTGCCGAGTGGTCCAAGAGCTTCTACCAGATCCTGACCGAGCAGCCTGGCAAGGATTCGTGGCCCATCACCGGCGCTACTTTCATCCTGATGCAGAAAGTCCAGGACAAGCCTGCCCAGGCCGCTGCTTCACTCAAGTTCTTTGAGTGGGCTTACAAAAACGGCGACAAAACTGCCGACGACCTGGACTATGTGCCCATGCCTGCCGCCGTGAAAACCATCATTGAAAAAGCCTGGGGCGACATCAAGGACACCTCGGGCAAGGTTGTCGCTTACAAATAAGCGCAACAAGCTGATTTTCCGCAGTCGTTACATACCATAGGGGTTTCTCACGTGTCCTCTACACTTCCGGCTAGCCGGGCCGCTTTTGACCACCCGGCAAAAGCGACCGGACGCGATATGACCAATCCTCCTCCTGGCGGCACTGTGCGCAGAAGCCCCCTGGCAGATCGGCTTTTCGGCTGGGCTGCGCAGGGCGCGGCCTGGCTGACACTGGCCCTGCTGGCCGGCATCCTGGTTTCCCTCGTCATCGGGGCGTGGCCAGCGATCAGCAAATACGGCCTCGGCTTCCTCACCAGCAGCGTCTGGGACCCTGTCAAGGGCGAGTACGGCGGACTGGTCATGATTTACGGCACCATTGCCACGTCATTGATCGCACTGCTCATCGCGGTGCCGGTGAGCTTCGGCATCGCGCTGTTCCTGAC
>NZ_JBFUGX010000676.1:0-2151 GCF_056402675.1 Polaromonas sp. P3_C2
GAAATGCGCCTCAAGCACGCTTTCGCTTGTCCACGCCCTGTGGAGCTTTCGCCACAAATACAACCCATGATTCCTACGCCTGGGCACGCAAGTTGGCCAAGCGGGCATGCGACTGAAGCCTTCATAATTATCACGGTGTTGCTCACACTACTGCCGTCAGGCCACAAATACAAAGAACAATTGGAACGGCTCGCGGCCCGTATTGCAGTCAACCGCACAGTAGCCGGCGTTCACTATCCCGTAGACAGCGCCGCTGGCCGTTTGCTCGGAACCGCTCTCGCAGAATTTTTTATCGCACGTTGCCAAGGCGCCAAAAGTTCAGCTGTATGGGGCTTCGATGGACGGAAATTCCAAGGAAAAAAGGGCGAGCCCGTCGACTTTGACATGCGCGTCTCCATGACAGACAACCTCAGTGGCTACTATCGATACAAGACCACCAGGCAAGCGATACAAAAATCACCAATACTTGCTTTTATGTGGGCTAAAGCGGCAGCCGAATGGCTGCCTCTCAAATAGGTCGGCCATGAACTGGAGCAAATTGCCCAAGGGCGAATTTACCGGTATTGACTGGGCGTTGCCCAATGCCACCAATGGTTTTGACCCTTACCTGGTCTGGGCCGAAACCGACAGTTTTGCCGGCTATGGCGACACACAGCCCAAGTGGTTGCCCATCGCTATTGAGCTGACGCGGGGTACCACGGTGTCCCAGCTTATTGCCGCGGCCTCCCCCAAGTGGCTCCATGTGCCACCTGTGTATGCCGGCACGGTCGCGCCGGCTGGCCTGAGGTTTTGCACCGCGCGGGTCAGGCCTGCGTTTTTCAAGGCAATTCAGCCGGGTGGCAGCCTTCACCCGCTGGTACTACGGCTTGAGCTGGGGCTGCCTGCAGCTGAATACGCTGACGATCCGGTGGGGAGCTCGCACACCAATCCACCTCCACATTCGCGCGGCGAAGCGTACCAAGCTGAAGCCAGTGCTGAGCGCCTGCTTTCGGGCAAGGTGTTCGGACTGATTGACGATAGCCTGGCATTGGCCCATGCGAATTTTCTCCATCAGGGCAAGGCCCGTACCCGCTACTTCTGGCGGCAAGACGCACGAGGCAAGGGCCGCACACCCACCGGGTTGGGCTATGGACACGAGCTAACCGCCGCAGACATCAATGCAGCCATGCAGGCCAATGTCTATAACGGCTTGGTGGATGAAAGCGCCGTTTATGTCGCACTGGGGCTTTCTACCCTGGGCCAGAAACAGCCCAAGACCGAGCGCTTTTTTCACGCGCTGGACACGTCGATCAGTCACGGCTCACATGTCATGGATCTGGCAGTGGGGCCGCGCAAGCTGCTGGCCCAGGTGGCCAACTTGCCGCCTGCGTATGACGCGCCGCCTAGCTGGGCGCTGGCCAACGACGATGCCAGCCGCGCGCCGCTGGTTGCAGTGCAACTCGACTACGACACCGTGCAAGACACCTCGGGCGGCTCGATGAATGTGCATGTGCTGGACGGGTTTATGTACATCCTCTCTCGCTGCACCCCCACGGCCAAGGTGACGGTGAACGTGAGTTTTGGCACGCTGGCCGGGCCGCATGACGGAACGTCGCTGCTTGAGGCAGCCATGGACCAGCTGATCACCCTCCTTCATGGCCGCCTGCAGATTGTTGTGGCTGCTGGCAATGGCTACCAACTGCGCATGCATGCCAATACAACGCTGGCGAAAAACAAGTCCGCCACGCTGCATTGGTGCGCACTGCCCGACGATACAACGCAAAGCTTTGTGGAGCTCTGGATTGAAGAGAACCGCGAAGGCCTGGAGATTGAAATTACGCCGCCAGGGCAAGCGGCCTTGCCAGCATTGAAGTTTGGCCAGTCCCGAATGTGGGCCAACAGCGACAAGCAGCCCCTTTGCGCGCTGATTTATCCAAAGACGGTGGCCACTGGCCGGCGTGGCACCTGCGCCCTGCTGGCGGTGTCACCCACCTTCAGCTTCGAGAAGAAAGACGTCACAGCTCCCAGCGGAGTATGGCAAATCAAGCTGACGAACACCGCCACAAAATCGGTCACGGTGGATGCCTACGTGGAGCGCGACGATGTGGTCAACGGCACCCATACCGGAGCGCGCCAATCGCACTTTGAGGACGAGTGGTACGACACCAGTGG
>NZ_JBFUGX010000677.1:0-2149 GCF_056402675.1 Polaromonas sp. P3_C2
CCCAGCCGCACGCCGATCTACGCGATCCTGGGCCGCAATGTCGAGTACGTCATCCACGATGCCGGCGCCACCGCGATTGGCTCCTCCATCTTCAATGCACGCACCCGGGTGTCCAATGCCATCGGCTACGCCAGCCCGGTGATCAGCAACTTCGTTTTCCGCGCCGGCCATTACTTCAATGGTGAAGGCCTGCCGGAAACCGCGGCCGGCCCGATCCGCTTTGAAAGCGACTACAAGCAGACCGATGTCTCGCTGAGCTACGGCGAAGGCGGCGGCCCGCTGGGCCTGGGCGTCGGCTACGGAAGGGACAGCAAACGCGGCGGCGCCCTGCTCAATGATTTCAGGAACAAGTGGATGCTGGTGGGCTCCTACGACTTCGGCGAGATCCGGGCCTGGGCGGTYTACAACCGTGACAACTTTGAGGGCAATGCGCTGTCGCGCAGCAAGGTGGCGGCRCAGATGATCGGCGCTTCGTGGGACATCACGCCCAGCAGCAAGGTCATGGCCAACTACATCCGCAAGGATGTSCAGAGCGATCCTGCGGCCAAGCTCAAGCGCTTCCAGGCGGGCTACTCCTACAAGATGAGCAATCGCACTTCGCTGTACGGCTTCTATGACCGCTCGGACCCGAACAACCGTGTCGCCAATGACGTGATCCGTGTTTACGGGGTTGGCATTCAGCATAACTTCTGAGCGCACAAAGGCACGCGATCAGTATCTCGTCCGCAAAGCCCGCCTCCGGCGGGCTTTTGTCATCAATGCACCGGCCAAGCCTTAGGCAAATTCAATCAATGGGTGTCAACTCCCCTTAGTCCCCGCACAGGCCCTTTTCAACCATGTCCAGCAGGCGCTCGCCGATCTGCTGCATCTGCGGGCCGATGAGGGGGCCCAGCGGGCCGTCAATCACCAGCATGGCCAGGCCGTGTACCGCCGACCAGGCGAGGAACTCAGCCCCGGGGCGGCGCTCGGGCGGCAACACGCCGGCGCCCACAAGTTTGTCGAGCGCGGCACCCAACAACTCGAAGGGGTCCAGGCCGCTTTCCCCTTTGCGCTCGGTGTCCGCCGGCGCGCCCTGGGCTCTTTCTTTCAGATCATCCGAGGGGCCAAAGGCCGTACGGAACARCCCGCTCTCTGCCTGCGCAAACCGCAAATAGCCGGCGCCAACCGCGCGCACGTTGGCGCGGGCGAATTCGGCTGGCGGCAAACCCTGGGGCAGCGCAGCCAGTTCGGCCTCCATCGCGCGGGCCACGGCCGCCAGCGCGGCTGAACGAACCGCATACAGCAAAGCCTGGCGGTTTTCAAAATGGCGGTAGGCCGCATTAGGCGCAACGCCCGCGCGGCGCGTGGCTTCGCGCAACACCACAGCCTCGGGCCCGCCGGCGCGGGCCAGTTCCACCCCGGCCTCCAGCAAGGCACGCCGCAGGTCGCCGTGGCGGTAAGTGCTGCGGGGCGGCGGGACTGGCTGGGAGGGAGGCGCGGTCGACATGGCTTGTTACTTATTTATGTGGACAGTGTTCATTATCTTTGCTATTCTTTTGTGGACGGTGTACACAATACTGCTGATTTGGCCACCGCACAAGGCCCGCAAGCCTTTAACGATTCTTTAAACGCTCTTCTTTCAAGGAACCAGACCATGCAGAAAATCACCCCCTTCCTGTGGTTCAACGACCAGGCCGAGGAAGCCATGAATTTTTATGTTTCGATCTTCAAGAACTCGAAGATCACCATGCTCAGGCGCTACGGCAAGGAAGGTCCGGGCCCGGAGGGTTCCGTCATGACCGGCAGTTTCCAGCTCGAAGGCCAGGAATTCATGGCACTCAACGGCGGCCCGCACTTCAGCTTCACACCGGCGATTTCGCTGTTCGTGGACTGCAAGACGCAGGAAGAGGTGGACGAGCTCTGGGACAAGCTCTCGGCCGGGGGCGCGCCCAACCAGTGCGGCTGGGTCCAGGACAAATTCGGCCTGTCGTGGCAGATCATCCCCACCGCGCTCGGCGACATGCTGGGCGACAAGAACCCGGCCAAGGCCGGCGCCGCCATGAGCGCCATGCTGAAGATGCGCAAGATCAATATCAAGGAACTCCAGGAAGCCTATGACAGGGCCTGAAGAAGCACCTACTCATTCAATCATTCAAGGAGAAACCCGTGA
>NZ_JBFUGX010000678.1:0-2143 GCF_056402675.1 Polaromonas sp. P3_C2
TCCCTGGCCTTGAGTTGCGTATCGGTATCGCCAAACCGCGCCCTGACAGAAGTTTCGTCCAGGGCGACGGCATCCGCCGCAATACCGGCTTCCTTCAGTATTTGCTCCACTTTCGCCATCGTCGTACTGTCGATCTTGACGGTGGACTTGGCGCTGGAGACCTGGACCGCAGGCGCTTCGCCGAAAAAGTTGGGCAGCGTGTACAGGGCTGCGACGATGAACGCAATCACAATGATGGCGTACTTCCAGGCCGGATAACGATTCATGAGAGGGCTGTTCCTGGTGGACGGATGAACAAAGTCAGGCCTGCCGGCCGTTGCGGCCGGCGAAAGCCTTATTTGGCTGGATTGATAGCGCCTTTGGGCAGCACCTGGATGATCGCGCTGCGCTGCAGCTGGACTTCGACGCCTGGCGCCAGTTCGAGGGTCAGGTACACATCGCCCAGCTTGGTCACCTTGCCCAGCAGGCCGCCTGCGGTGGCGACTTCATCGCCCTTGGCCAGCGCCTCAATCATGGCGCGATGCTCTTTCTGCTTTTTCATCTGCGGGCGGATCATGACGAAGTACAGGACCACGAACATCAGCACCAGAGGCAGCATGCCCGTCAGCGAGGACATCATGTCACCGCCGGCAGCGGCAGCGGGAGCGGTTTGGGCAAAGGCGGAAGAAATGAACACGGCTAACTCCACAACGATTTAAAAGACACACTGGCGCGCGCCATCCGGCACGGACAGCGCACAGAGTTCACGATTGTATGCGGCGGGGCATCCGCAGAAGGGGGTAACTGGCGCGCACCAGGGGCTTTTCAAGCCGGGGTTGCGCGCAAAGGGCTGCTGCAAGCTCCGCAGCAAAGCCGCTCCATGAAGGAAACACCGGACCGGCGGCGAGGCCGGCGCCGGTCCAGGCTTTAAGCCGCTTCCCGCTGAACGGTAGATCCGGGGGTACGAAAGGATTCCATCAACGCGGCCCACTGGGGCCGCGCTGCTGCCAGGTGGCGTGCCTTGACATGGCCATAACCCTTGATCATTTCTGGAATCCGGGCGATTTCCAACGCCGTGGCGTGGTTTTCGGCCGTCAGGCCAGCCATCACGTCCTGCAGGCTCGCCTTGTATTCCTCAATCAGGGCCCGCTCGGTGCGCCGCTCCTCCGTGCGGCCAAAGACATCCAGCGGCGTGCCGCGCAGACCTTTCAGGCGAGCCAACACCTTGAATGCGCCCAGCATCCAGGGGCCGAACTGCTTCTTCTGCAGCTCGCCCTTGTCGTTTTTGGACGCAATCATGGGCGGCGCCAGGTGGTAATTGAGCTTGAAGTCGCCTTCAAACATGCCGTTGACTTTGTCCAGGAAGCCCGTGTCGGTGTGCAGGCGCGCCACTTCGTACTCGTCTTTGTAAGCCATGAGTTTGAAAAGGTACCGGGCCACCGCCTCGGTCAGCAGCGTCTTGCCCAGCGGCGCTTCCACAGCGCGCACCTTCTCCACAAAAGCCTGGTAGGTCTGCGCATATGCCGCGTTCTGATAAGCCGTCAGGAAGTCAACCCGCTTGGCCAGCATGTTGTCCAGCGAAGGGCGCTTCACGAACTCGATCACCTGGGCGGCCTTGAACAGGGCCTGCACCGCAGCCAGGTCGTGCGCGCAACGCCGGCCCCACTCAAAAGCCGCCTTGTTGTTGTCAACCTGCACACCGTTGAGCTCGATCGCGCGCATCAACGCGGCGTGCGACAGCGGCACCCGGCCTTTTTGCCAGGCAAAGCCGAGCATGAGCGGGTTGGTGTAGATCGAATCCCCCACCAGCTGCACCGCGACCTGCTCAGCATCAAAGCTACCGAGCAAGTCAGCGCCCACTGCGGAGGTCACGGCCGTCTCGCAATTGCCGCCAGGGAACTGCCAGGCGGGGTTGGTCACAAAGGCCGCTGTCGGCGTGCCGTGTGAATTCATGGCCACGTAGGTACGGCCCGGCTGCATGACGGTCAGCGTGTACTTGCTGGCCGCCACGATCGGATCGCAGCCGATCACCAGGTCCGCCTTGGCGGTGTCGACTTTGGTCGTGTAAATGGCTTCCGGCCGGTTGGCGATCTGAATATGGCTCCAGGTGGCGCCGCCTTTTTGCGCCAGGCCACCCGCATCCTGCGTGACCACACCCTTGCCC
>NZ_JBFUGX010000679.1:0-2140 GCF_056402675.1 Polaromonas sp. P3_C2
TTCTGGCATTCATTTAGGCATTAGCCTGGCAGTAGCCCTGTGCGCGGCGTTGCTGGTTTTTATCATTTGGTATCCCTATCCCTATCGTGAGATATCCGGGGGGCGCGAGCTCTTCCTGTTGGTCATTACGGTGGATGTGATCATGGGGCCGTTGATGACCCTTGCCATATTCAACATCGCCAAGCCGAGCAAAGTGTTGCGCCTCGATCTGTGCGTGATCGGGCTCTTGCAGCTGGCCGCGCTCGCTTATGGTGTCTGGACGGTTGCAGTGGCCCGTCCCGTGCATCTGGTTTTTGAACTCGACCGTTTTCGGGTGGTTCATGCCATTGAAGTTGACCCGGGGCTTCTTTCTCTTGCGCCTGAAAGACTGCGGCAACTGCCGTTGACCGGGCCGACACTGTTGTCAGTGCGGGAGTTCAAGGACGCCAAGGAAAGCTTCGACGCAACCATGGCGGCGCTGGACGGCGTGCCTCTGGGGGCTCGTCCCGATTTATGGCAAAGCTATGAAACGGCCAAGCCCCAGATCCTGAGACAGGCCAAGCCTCTTGCAGAACTCAAGAACCGTTTTCCGGCACAGGTTGTTAATATCGATAACGCATTGGCATCAGCGTTGGCATCGGGTCGCAAGAGCAGCGATATTGGCTATATCCCGATGATCGGGCGCAAGACTTTCTGGACTGTTCTCATCGACACCAAAACGGCAGAGGTAATTGCATTTGTACCCATTGACTCCTTCTAGGCGAACTGTGTCCGTGAAGCCGCGTCCGGCCCTGAACCGCCTTGCCCTGGCCTGCATTGTGTTCATGGCTTTGGGCGGTTCCTCGCTGGCTCAGGCGCCCGTCGGTACGACCGGAGGCTCGACGGGTTCATTGCCATCGCTGGGTGAAACTTCCGACCTCGCAGCGGCAGCAGAGCGCCGTATCGGAGACCGCATCGCCGTCAGCATCTACCGCGACCCTGACTACATTGATGATCCGGTGCTCGGCGATTACCTCCAGAGTATCTGGTTGCCGCTGGTGGCCGCCGCAAGGGCCCGGGGCGAGCTCAATGCCGAACTTGAAGAGCGTTTTGCCTGGCAGGTTTTCCTGATCCGGGACCGCAGCATCAATGCCTTTGCATTGCCCGGGGGCTACTTTGGCGTGCACCTGGGCCTGCTGGCCGCGGTGAGCAGTTCCGATGAGGTGGCCGCAGTGATGGGTCATGAACTCAGTCATGTGACCCAGCGGCATATTGCGCGCATGCTGACGCAGCAGTCGCGCCAGACCCCCTGGATGATTGCCGCCATGATTCTTGGCGTGCTGGCTGCCGGGAAGAGCAGCAATGCCGGCAGCGCCGCCGTGGTCGGCGGGCAGGCGGTCGCGATGCAGAACCAGCTCAACTTTTCCAGGGACATGGAGCGGGAGGCCGATCGCGTGGGTTTCGGGGTCATGACCGATGCGGGTTTTGAAAGCCGTGGTGTTTCGGCCATGTTCGAAAAGCTGCAGCAGGCCTCGCGCCTGAACGACAACGGCTCCTTTCCCTATTTGAGATCCCATCCGCTGACGACCGAGCGAATTGCCGAAGCGCGGGCGCGCGTGCAACTGTCTTCAGCGGACGCGGCAAAACCCTCGCGCGAAAAAGAAACCGAGGCCGGCAGGGCCCGCGTGTTACACGCCATGATGGCATCGCGGGCACGCATCCTGGCAGCCCCGGGGGTTGATGCGCTGCGCTCCATGGTGGCGGAGGCCCAGCGCCAGACCGGCCCTGTTGCCGCACTGCAACCGCTTCCCACGGCCGACAATGTGCGTGATGCTGGAGTTTTGTATGGTGGCGCTTTTGCGGCGGCCCGGCTGCGCGACTTCACCACGGCGAAGGGCTTGCTGGAACGGTTGAAACCGCTTGCTGTGGGTGCGCCGCATGCCGCCAATGCGGTGGATCTGCTGGCCGTTGAAATTGACTTGATGGCCGGCTTGGTTCCCCCGACAGCGGCATCTGCTGACATTTCCAGGGCGACATCTCGCGCTGAGGTACTGCTGCAGTCCCAGTCGTTGATGGCCGCGAACCGTGCGCAGGACGTTTCGGGCCGGCTACAAAGCTGGGTGACGCTGCATCCCAAGGACGCGATGGCCTGGCAGCTGCTTGCGGTCGCGTACGGCAAGCA
>NZ_JBFUGX010000680.1:0-2133 GCF_056402675.1 Polaromonas sp. P3_C2
ACTCATGCCGGTGCGGGCGCACCAGCGGCGGCCGCACCAGCTGGGACCGGATGTCGAAGTCGAGATGGTCGGCCCGCTCGGACATGCCGTAGGTCTTGATGTCTGTCATACGCCGTATTTTCGGGCTTGGGCCTTTGCTGTTGTTTCTTTTCGGAATCTTTTATTTCTGTCTTGACAGAAATTTCAGACAGCGTATATTCAGGGCTATGGAACTCAGCCCCGTCGCCCGCAAATTCGTCGTCCACTGGGGAGAAATGGGCACAGCCTGGGGCGTGAACCGCACCGTTTCACAAATCCACGCCCTGCTTTTCTTCCACGGCCGCCCGCTGCATGCCGAAGACATCGCCGATACGCTGGAGGTAGCGCGCTCCAATGTCAGCACCAGCCTCAAGGAACTGCTCAACTGGAACCTGATCCGTGCCACCCATGTATTGGGCGACAGGCGCGACTATTACGAAACCTCGCTCGACGTCTGGGAACTCTTTCGCACCGTGGTGCGCGAGCGCAAGGAGCGCGAGTTCGACCCGACCGTGCGCATGCTGCGCGAGCTGGTGAAGGAAGACGGCTTTGAGGCCGAGTCCGCCGATGCCCAGGACCGGGTACGGGAAACGCTGCGCCTGATGGAATCCCTGGGCTTGTGGGCCGACGAGATGCTGCGGCTGTCACCCACCACGCTGGAGAAAGTGCTGCGCATGGGCGCCAGCGTGCAGAAATTCGTGCGGGGCGACAGCGACGCGAAACTCATGGATCCTTCTGAACTTTTGCCGCCTACTTTTTGATTGAAAAACCCGGCCAGCTTTGGCCCTTTTTTTGACTATTGATTTCTGTTTGTACTGAAATTTCTAAAGGAGAGAAATATGACAGGCGCCCGCATAACCACCTGCAGTGTTCCCGACCTGGGCAACACCCGTTACGACAGCTTCAAGGCCGGGCTGGATCCCACGATTTATCCGCTGACCCTGTTCTACGAATCCGCCTGCCCGCTCTGCAATGCAGAAATGAGCAACCTCATGCTGCGTGACACCCAAGGGCATCTGCGCTTTGCCGATGTCTCGGCCCCCGACTTCACCGACGTGCCCGCCGGCGCCACGATGCAAGACCTGCTGGACCTCATCCATGCACGCACTGCGGACGGCCGCGTGCTCAAGGGCGTCGAGGTGTTCCGGCTGGCTTACGAAGCCGTCGGCCTGGGCTGGGTCAGCTCTGCCATGCGCATGCCCGTGCTGCGCCCGCTGGCCGAATGGGGCTACCCGGTGCTGGCACGCAACCGCCACCGCATCCCGCGCGGCTTTGTGCGCCTGCTGTTTGAAGGCGCGGTGCGGCGCGCGGCCGAGCGCTCGGTCCTGGCGCGCTGCGACGCCGAAAGCTGCTCACGCTAAGCCGTTCCATCACCACTCACCCAACCATCCGAGCAAACGAAAGGAAATCATCATGAGTGCCAACCTGTTTTTTGTCTCCCTGCTGATCGCGCTGGTCGGCCCGGTCGTTGCGATCACTTACCTCAAGCCCATCCTCTACAAGGTGCTGCGCATGCTGTGCGACGCCGACGGCGGGGCCGAGTTCTGGATACGCTGCGCCTACCTGCTGGCGGTGTCCGGCACGCTGTTGCTGATGCTGACCTTTGGTGAATTCAATGACAGGAACGACGTCATTGACGCGGTGCGGCGATCGCTCTGGCTGGTAATGGCCGGGGTGTTTGTCACCGTCGCCATCATCGCGCGCAATGTCTGGACGCAGGTCCGGCAGTGGATAGCCGCGCAGGAGCTGGCCGCCCATGTGTCGGCTGCCGGCAGCGCCGCGCCGGCCGTACCTGCGGCTGTAGACGCACGCTAAAAAAAGTCGAAAGTATTCACGGGTCGAAGCAGCACAGAAGGAGAAGAAGAATGCTCACCACAACACCTGTTGCGCGCCGCGCCGATATGCCAAAGGGCAAGGGCCAGGAAGCAAGGCTGGCGGATATCCGGTCCTACTACAACGCCGTGGCCGATGACTACCGTGCCTGGAGCCCCGGCATGAACATGCACTTCGGCTACTGGTCGTGGCAGGTCAACCCTCTGGCCCGCGAAGCGATGCTCGAACGCATGAACCTGGAAGTGCTGAAGCGGCTGGCGCTGCCGTCCACCGGCGCCGTAC
>NZ_JBFUGX010000681.1:0-2133 GCF_056402675.1 Polaromonas sp. P3_C2
GGCCCCCACGCTTGTCGCTTCGCGTACTGCGCTGCCCCCCGAGGGGGCTGAGCTTGCTCGGGGCGGCCCTTCGCTGCGCTCGACTGCTTCCTCCTCCATTAAACGCCGTGTCGCGTCCGGCACCACCGAAGCACGCTGGGTGCGCTACACCTTGATCACGGTGGCGTTGCTGTTTGTGTTCCTGTTTTTGATCCTGCCGCTGGCCGCCGTGTTCACCGAAGGCCTGCGCAAGGGCTTTGGCGCCTACATTGCAGCGCTGCAAGAGCCCGACGCCTGGTCGGCCATCAAGCTCACGCTGATTGCCGCCGCGATTGCCGTGCCGCTGAACCTGGTGTTTGGTGTGGCGGCGGCCTGGGCCATTGCCAAGTACGAATTCCGCGGCAAGTCGGTGCTGACGACGCTGGTGGATTTGCCGTTTTCCGTGTCGCCGGTGGTGGCCGGCCTGATTTACGTGCTGATCTTCGGCGCGCAGGGCTGGTTCGGGCCGTGGCTGCTGGCGCATGACATCAAGATCATCTTTGCCGTGCCCGGCATTGTGCTGGCCACCGTGTTTGTGACGTTTCCGTTCATTGCGCGTGAGCTGATTCCGCTGATGCAGGCGCAAGGCAACGACGAAGAGCAGGCCGCCATCGTGCTGGGCGCCACCGGCTGGCAAACCTTCTGGCATGTGACCCTGCCCAACATCAAGTGGGGCCTGGTGTATGGCGTCATCTTGTGCAACGCACGGGCCATGGGGGAGTTTGGTGCGGTGTCGGTGGTGTCGGGCCATATCCGCGGGCAGACCAACACGCTGCCGCTGCACGTGGAAATTCTGTACAACGAATACCAGTCGGTGGCCGCATTCGCCGTGGCATCGCTGCTGGCCATCCTCGCGCTGGTCACGCTGGTCATCAAGTCGGTGGCCGAATGGCGCCATGAAGCAGAAATGAAAGCTGCGGCCGATTTGCCGCCTGAGCGCCCGCAGGCGCTTGCTACTTGATTATTTCAACAAATCTTCTACCAAAATCTAGTATGCGTATTTTAGAAACAGTACTAATTTGCATCGCCGTGATGTTGGGATTAGCAAGTGCTTTTCTTTGCTTCTTATGGGCTGTTCTGATCTTCCCCAGTCTTTTCGTTAACTGGGATTTGAGTAACCCAATCGACGAAGCACTCGCTGCCTATTCAAATTCCAACTTCAAGTTGCTTTTTCATATTTTCCGCACTTACTTTGCTGCAATAGCAGGTCTGCTTGGGTGGATAGCGCTATTTGCTCTCTGCTTATATGCAAATCGAGATTGGCGCACCCTGCCAAAGTGGGTACCGGTCGGCTGCCTCTTCGGTGTTGCCGCCGTTCTAATAGGCCCCTATTTCTGGGGACTTGCTGTACCGCCTATCTCACTTGCGATTTCGCTCTTGTTACTTATGAAGGTCAAGGCTAAAGCTAAGTCCGCCGAATTGACATAGGTTCCTGAAAAACACGCTGGAAAACATCATGAGCATCGATATCCGCAACGTCAGCAAACATTTTGGCGACTTCCAGGCACTGGGCGATGTCAGCCTGGACATTCAATCGGGCGAACTGGTCGCCTTGCTCGGCCCTTCGGGCTGCGGCAAGACCACGCTGCTGCGCATCATTGCCGGGCTGGAAACCGCCGACCGCGGCAGCATCCTCTTCAGCGGCGAAGACACCACCGACGTGCATGTGCGCGAGCGCCAGGTCGGCTTCGTGTTCCAGCACTACGCGCTGTTCCGCCACATGACCGTCTTTGAGAACGTGGCCTTCGGCCTGCGCGTCAAGCCCCGCGGCCAGCGGCCCAGCGAAGCGCAGATCAAGGAAAAAGTGCATTCGCTGCTCAACCTCGTGCAGCTCGACTGGCTGGCCGAGCGCTTTCCGTCGCAGCTTTCGGGCGGGCAGCGCCAGCRCATTGCCCTGGCCCGCGCGCTGGCGGTGGAGCCCAAGGTGCTGCTGCTCGATGAACCCTTCGGCGCGCTCGACGCCAAGGTGCGCAAGGAGCTGCGCCGCTGGTTGCGCCGCCAGCACGACGACCTGCATGTCACGAGCATGTTTGTGACGCACGACCAGCAAGTACCGCTGGACGTCGCCGACCGTGTGGTGCTGATGAACCAGGGCAAGGTCGAGCAGATTGGCTC
>NZ_JBFUGX010000682.1:0-2124 GCF_056402675.1 Polaromonas sp. P3_C2
CCGGTGCAGAGGCTGCAGCTGCAGCGGCGGGTGCTGTCGCTGCGGCAGGCGCGGCGGCGGAAGCAGCAGCTTCAGCCGGCTTGGCTTCTGCAGCGGAAGCGGCGGGTGCAGCTGCCGGGGCCTGCGCCATCACGGCGCCGGTCGTCAGCAGGCTCAGTCCCAGTACAAGGGAGGCAAGTAGTTTTTTCATGTCTATGTTCTCTTCGTTTTTTGGGGTAAGCCTTACAGCGCTTCCTTGCCGGTTTCACCGGTACGGATGCGCACGACCTGCTCGAGGTTGTAAACAAAAACCTTGCCGTCGCCGATCTTGCCGGTGCGGGCGGCGCCCTCAACCGCTTCAATCACGCGATCCACCAGATCGTCGGAGACTGCTGCTTCGATCTTGACCTTGGGCAGAAAATCGACGACATACTCTGCACCGCGGTACAGCTCGGTATGGCCTTTCTGGCGGCCGAAGCCTTTGACTTCAGTCACAGTAATGCCTTGCACGCCAATGCCGGAAAGCGCTTCACGCACTTCGTCCAGCTTGAACGGTTTAATGATGGCCGTTACGAGTTTCATTTTCAGGGTTCCTCCAGGGATGAATAGGGAAGCAGCATCGTCAAGCACCACCTCAGCCGGATTAAGGCTTTTGTACGAGTCATTGCTGATGGAGTCTCCGTAGAAGCTCCAAAGGTTGGCAACTTGCGTGGACTTCTTAGCAGGTAACGTGCCAAAGACGCTTTGCATGGATGACCGGCCCGCCCCTGAACTTCGAGCGAACCTCCGCGAATCGCGCCGGATACGATGCACCAATAAAGGGCAATCAAGCGCACAATTTTGGAGCATTAAGCTAAAAAGGCATCACCAAGCCTGTCTTTAGTGCACGGCGGTCTTCTGCAACGTTCGTTTCTGGGACGGCCAGCACCAGGAGATCGGCGGCAAGAATGCCACGGCGGATCCTGGTACTGACACAACCAGGCAAGTGCACGGGACGAAAGTGAGTGCCACTATCGGATGCAGCGGGGCACACCTTTCTGGTGAACCAGCGGGTGGCTTCTCTCGCTAGGCGATACTCGTCTTAGGTGAAGGTATGGTGCACCTGCAACCCGGGATGGCCTCGGGTTCAGTTGTGATGCCGCCTCTGAGGGAGGAAGTTTCGAATGAGCTTGTCTTTAGTGCATAGCCGCGCCTTGTTGGGCCTGGAAGCAAGGCCCGTGCAGGTGGAGGTGCATCTTGCCAACGGTTTGCCCAGCTTTACGCTGGTCGGGCTTGCGGAAACGGAAGTCAAGGAAGCGCGTGAACGCGTGCGCTCGGCCATCCAGAACGCCGGACTGGAATTTCCCGCCAATAAACGCATTACGGTCAATCTGGCACCCGCTGATCTTCCCAAGGATTCCGGCCGTTTCGATCTGCCCATCGCGCTCGGAATCCTGGCGGCCAGCGGCCAGATCGACGCCCGCAAACTGGAAGGCTATGAGTTCGCCGGCGAGTTGTCGCTGGGCGGCGACTTGCGTCCCATTCGGGGAGCGCTTGCCATGAGCCTCGCCCTGGCGCGCCCGGCACGGCTTGCCGCCGAGAAATTGCCGAAGCTGGTTCTGCCAGAGGCCAGTGCCCAGGAAGCAGCGTTGGTCCCCGGCGCCGAAATCTTTCAGGCGCACCATTTGCTCGATGTGGTGAGGCAATTTTTGCCGGGCGACACCCCGACTGAAGCAGGGGAAGGCTGGTCTCGCGTCAAGCCGATCGTGCCTTCGGGGCAGTCCCCATATCCTGATCTGGCCGACGTCAAAGGCCAGGCGGCGGCCCGGCGCGCCCTGGAAATTGCCGCGACCGGCGGGCACAGCGTACTGATGATGGGCGCCCCAGGCTCCGGAAAATCCATGCTGGCACAGCGCTTTGCAGGCCTGCTGCCGGCCATGACCACCGAAGAAGCACTGGAAAGCGCAGCGGTGGCGTCATTGGGCGGCCGGTTCACGCTGGACAAATGGGCGATACGCCCCACCTGCGCGCCGCACCACACGGCCAGCGCCGTTGCGCTTGTCGGTGGTGGTTCCCCGCCGCGGCCTGGTGAAATTTCCCTGGCGCACCGCGGCATCCTGTTTCTGGATGAACTCCCGGAGTTTCCGCGGGCAGCCCTGGAAGCCC
>NZ_JBFUGX010000683.1:0-2119 GCF_056402675.1 Polaromonas sp. P3_C2
GCATTGGCATCAATGCTGTCGGCGAAATCCGCACGAATGGTGCCGGCGGCAGCCTTCTTCGGATCGGTAGCTCCCATCAGATCACGGTTTTTCAGGATGGCGCCCTCACCTTCCAGCGCCTGGATCATGACGGGGCCGGAAATCATGAAGGAAACCAGGTCTTTGAAGAATGGGCGCTCTTTGTGCACCGCATAAAAAGCCTCAGCCTCGCCTTGCGACAAGTGAGCCATCCTGGCGGCCACAAGCTTCAAGCCAGCAGCTTCAAAACGCGCATAGATTTGCCCAATGACGTTTTTCGCCACGGCGTCGGGTTTGATGATGGAGAGAGTGCGCTCGATTGCCATGAGATTTCCTTAACTTAAATTTTTTGGAGTCGTAAATTATTCAAAAATTTGAATAAAGCCTATGATTTTAACCTGTAGGCGTATTGGCTCAAATCAACCTTGCGGTTAGAGGTGCCTCTGCGGGTCATCGATTTCCACCGCGACTCCCACCACCGCGATTGCCGCCTCCCCGGTTTCCACCACCGGCACCGCCGCGGCGCGGTCCACCGGTACCGTTTCCGCCCGTACCACCGCCCCCGCGACGCTGCTGACCCTGGCCTTGCCCCTGTCGCTGCCGGGTAAAAGTGTCCGCACCGATATAACCAAATGAAGTTTTCATCGGATCGGGCTGCGTTCCTCCGGCAGCTTTGTCACCACGGTCCTCTCGCCGTTTTTGCCCCTGCATACCATTGCCGTTGCCTTGCGGCTGGCCGGTCCGGAAGCCAACACCGGGATTGCCACCCTGGTTACGCCCCTTGCCACCGCGGCGTCGGTTTCCACGGGGTGCAGAATCGTTGAGATTCAGCGGCGGTTGCAGCTCATGTGGATCATGAATCCCCTGCTCGCCCTCCGATCCGCCTTGCGCCGGCGCTTGAGGTGGTTCGCTGTTTGGCGCTGACGGCCGCCCGCGGTCGCCGCGCTGGCGTTCATTTCTGCGCGGTCCCCGTCTCGGTGGTTCAACCCCGTCCCCATGAGTGCCGGCACCCTGCGCTCCCCCCGGTATTGCGCGAGATTCAGAACGGGTCAAAGCGCTTGTCAGGGCCCAGATATCGCGCTCATCGAGTTCGACAAACGCGCCGCGCTTAAGGCCGCGCGGGAGAACCATAGCCCCATAGCGGATGCGAATAAGGCGGCTGACAGCGTGCCCCACTGCCTCAAACATCCGTCTGACCTCACGGTTACGCCCCTCGGAAATGGTGACCTTGTACCAGCAGTTGGCGCCTTCCCCCCCTCCGGCTTCAATGGAGCTGAACTGGGCCATGCCGTCATCCAGATTCACACCTTCGAGCAGGCGTTTTTTCTCTTCGCTATTTAGCGCACCGAGCACACGAACAGCGTACTCACGCTCCAGGCCGAAACGCGGATGCATCAGCTTGTTGGCCAATTCACCCGAACTGGTCAGCAGCAGTAGGCCCTCCGTGTTCAAGTCGAGGCGACCGACCGATTGCCATTTTCCCTGGAACAGCTTGGGTAAACGACGAAAAACGGTCGGGCGGTTTTGCGGGTCATCATGTGTGACGACCTCTCCGGTGGGCTTGTGATAGGCAATCACCCTCGGCGGCGGCGGGTCGATACGCACCCGGATTGGCTTGCCATTGACTTTGACCGTATCGCCAAACTGGATGCGTTGTCCTATATGGGCAGGCTCGGCGTTGACCGAGATTCGCCCCTCCAGAATCAGTTGCTCCATCTCCAGCCGTGAACCCAGTCCCGCCTGGGCAAGCACTTTGTGCAGCTTGGGGGTTTCGGGCTGGGGCGCGAGCACTCGCTTGGGCAGTGCCAACGCAACGTCTTCCTCATCAGCATCGAATTGCCCAGTCACTACATCCTCAAATCGGATGGCACCTGGGGCTGGGGCGTTGCGGCCGGCTGAAGGCCGCGGCGCTGGAGCACGGATGGCTTGCGCGGGGCCGGACTCGGAGGGTGCTATTGCTTCCGGCAAATCTTGCACGGCTTGCTCCTCTATGAGCACTTTGTCCTGCGGCTCACGAGGTGTGTCCACAGATTCGGAAGCAGGAGGGTCTTGTTGGGTCATGATTTACATTCGGGTGGGCTCATCGCCACCGGCCTCATTG
>NZ_JBFUGX010000684.1:0-2109 GCF_056402675.1 Polaromonas sp. P3_C2
CTTCATTGGCCTGGCGGGAACGCTTTACCTCACGGGCTACAGCGGGCTGGCTTTCATCATGGGCTGGACAGGCGGCTACTGCCTGGTGGCGCTGGTGCTGGCGCCTTACCTGCGCAAGTTCGGCCAGTTCACCATTCCGGATTTTCTGGGAGAGCGCTACGGTGGGCGACTGCCGCGGCTCATCGGCGTGGCGGCGGCCATTTTGTGCTCCTTCACCTATCTGGTTGCGCAGATTTACGGCGTCGGCCTGATCACCTCCTACCTCACCGGCATCGCGTTCGAGCTGGGTATCTTCCTGGGGCTGGGTGGCATCCTGGTATGTTCTTTCCTGGGTGGCATGCGCGCGGTGACCTGGACGCAGGTGGCCCAGTACATCATCCTGGTGGTGGCCTACCTCATTCCGGTGGTCTGGCTGTCGGTCAAGCAGACGGGGATTCCGGTACCGCAGCTGGTTTATGGCTTTCAACTTGAAAAGGTCACGGCCAAGGAGAAAGAGCTGACGGCCGACCCCAAAGAGCTGCAGGTGCGTGAGCTGTTCAAGCAGCGCTCGGCAGCGCTGTCGGGCAGGCTGGAGCACCCCGCCGAGTCGCTGGCCGCCGACAAGCTGGCCGCCGCCAAACGAATGGAGCAGCTCAAAAGCGGCAATGCATCCGTGGCTGAAATTTCATCGGCCGCCAGGGCGATGGCCGCCATGCCCCGGGACGAGGCCGCCGCCGTCAAGGCCTGGACGGCGGCCAGGGCCGCTGCGGACGTCAAAACCCAGCCGCTTAACGGCATGCCCGCCCACGCGGCCCAGTTCTCGGGCAACCCGGACGGAACCCCGAAAGAGCAGGAGACCTACGACACTTCGCGCCGCAATTTCCTGGCGCTGGTTTTTTGCCTCATGGTGGGCACCGCGGCCTTGCCGCACATCCTCATGCGCTATTACACCGTGCCCAGTGTGCGGGAAGCGCGGCAGTCGGTCACCTGGTCGCTGGTGTGTATCTTCCTGCTTTATTTCACCGCACCGGCACTGGCTGTGCTGGTGAAGTACGAGATATTCACCGTGCTGGTGGGCATGCCGTTTGACCAGCTGCCCGCCTGGGTGCATTCCTGGACGCGGGTGGACCCTTCGCTGCTGTCGGTCACAGACATCAACAAGGACAACATCCTGCAGCTCAATGAGATGAACATAGGCGGCGACATCATCGTGCTGCTGACGCCCGAGCTGGCAGGCTTGCCCTACGTGATTTCAGGCCTGGTGGCGGCGGGTGGGCTGGCTGCAGCGCTTTCCACCGCCGACGGCCTGCTGCTGACGATTGCCAATGCGCTGGGCCACGACCTTTATTACAAGATGATCGATCCCAATGCATCAACGGTGAGCCGGGTGACGGTGTCCAAGATATTGCTGCTGATCGTGGCCTTGCTGGCGGCCTATGTGGCGGCGCAAAAGCCGGCGGACATCCTGTTTCTGGTGTCGGCCGCGTTCTCGTTTGCCGCCGCCTCGTTCTTCCCGGCGCTCAGCCTGGGGATCTTCTGGAAACGCGCCAACGGCATCGGGGCCGTGCTGGGCATGGTGTCGGGCCTGGGCGTAACCTCGTATTACATGTTCACCAACCAGGCCTGGCTGCGCACCACCTTCGGCATTACCTCGCCGGTGCAGCTGTGGTGGGGCATAGACCCGATTTCGGCCGGGCTTTTCGGTGTTCCGGTCGGTTTTGCGGTGATTGTGCTGGTGAGCCTGCTCACCCCGCCGCCCAGCCAGAAAGTCCAGGAACTGGTGGAATACATTCGCTATCCGGACCTGAAACGTCTCTGAAAAAGCTCAAGCCACGTGGTTTGGCTGCCTGGATTGTCGGGGCGCCGTGCGCCAACGCCAAAGCGTGGCAGCCAGCCAGCCCAGCATGAGCAGCCCAAACGAGACCCAGGCGATATACGACAGCCGGTTGGCCATTTCCTGGCGTGCCGAGAAATTGAAAGCAAATGGCTTGTAGCTTGCGAATTTCTGGGCTTCCTCGCGTTGATCTGCACGGAAAAGATCGCCTGGTTTGCAGTTGTTTTCTTTTGGGTAAACGTAGCAGGCCGGGTTTTTCAGGTTCAGGAACCCGTTGTGCTCGGCAAGAACTGGCC
>NZ_JBFUGX010000685.1:0-2107 GCF_056402675.1 Polaromonas sp. P3_C2
ACCCAGTTAACCGCCCAGTGACGTCTTGAAGTTCGCCTTTTTAAGCAACGACTCATACTGTTGCGACATCATGTAGTTCTGTACCTGGGCCATGAAATCCATGGTCACCACGACAATAATCATCAACGACGTACCGCCAAAATAAAACGGCACGTTGTATTTCAAAATCAGAAACTCCGGCAGCAAACACACGAATGTGATGTACACCGCACCTGCCAGCGTCAAGCGCACCAGGATTTTGTCAATGTAACGGGCCGTCTGATCACCCGGCCGAATCCCCGGAATGAACGCACCGCTCTTTTTCAGGTTGTCCGCCGTTTCACGGCTGTTGAACACCAGCGCCGTATAGAAGAAGCAGAAGAACACAATCGCGCTGGCGTACAGCATCACATAGATGGGCTGGCCCGGCGTCAGCGTGCTGGCAATGTCTTTGAGCCAGCGCATGCTTTCACCGGTACTAAACCAGCCCACAACCGTGGCAGGCAGCAAAATGATCGATGAAGCGAAAATCGGTGGGATCACGCCCGCCATGTTCAACTTCAGCGGCAAGTGCGATGACTGTCCACCGTAAACCTTGTTACCCACCTGGCGCCGCGCATAGTTCACAAGAATCTTGCGTTGCCCGCGCTCTACGAACACCACGAAATACGTCACCAGCACGACCACCGCGACGATCACGATGGCTACCAGAATACTCATGGCGCCGGTGCGAACTAATTCGAGCAAACCACCCATGGCATTCGGCAAGCCTGCCGCAATACCGGCAAAAATCAGGATCGAAATGCCGTTACCCAAACCACGCTCGGTAATCTGCTCACCCAGCCACATCAGGAACATCGTGCCGGCCGTCAGGCTGAACACTGCAGTCATGCGGAAACCAAAACCGGGTGCCAGCACCAGGCCTGGCGAGCTTTCCAGCGCCACGGCAATACCCATGGACTGGAACAGTGCCAAAGCCAGCGTGCCGTAACGCGTGTACTGCGTAATCTTGCGCCGGCCGCTTTCGCCTTCTTTTTTCATCTGCTCGAACGTCGGAACGACGTACGTCAGCAATTGCATGATGATCGAGGCCGAGATGTACGGCATGATGCCCAAGGCAAACACCGTGAATCGCGACAGGGCACCACCCGAGAACATATTGAACAGGTTCAATATGCCGCCTTGCTGGCCCTTGAAAAGCTCTTTCAGCTGGCCAGGGTCAATCCCTGGCACCGGGATGTGCGCGCCAATGCGGTACACCACCAGGGCCAGCAGCAAAAACACAAGCCTGTTGCGCAGATCACCGTACTTGCCGGTTTTCGCGATTTGAGCCGAAGTGGTTGCCACTGATTATCCAGTCAGGTATTAAGCGACAGAGCCGCCGGCGGCTTCGATCACAGCCTTGGCAGCTGCCGTGGCAGAAATGCCGTTCAGCTTGACTGCCTTGGTCAGTTCACCGGTCTTGATGATCTTGACGTTCTTGGCGAGCTGGCCCACCAGGCCGGCAGTCTTCAGAGCCAACAGATCGACTTCGGCCAGGCCGAGCTGCTCCAGCGCGCCGAGGGTGACCTCGGCGTTGAACTTCAGCAAATGCGACTTGAAGCCGCGCTTGGGCAAGCGACGCTGCATAGGCATTTGACCGCCTTCGAAGCCCACCTTGTGATAACCACCGGAGCGGGACTTCTGGCCTTTATGACCACGTCCTGCCGTTTTGCCCAGGCCAGAGCCGATGCCGCGACCAACGCGTCGTTTGGCATGTTTGGCGCCTTCGCTAGGCTTGATTCCRTTCAATTCCATGATGAGTCTCCGCTCAGACAATCTTGACCAGATAGCTGATCTTGTTGATCATGCCGCGCACTGCGGGCGTATCCTGCAATTCGCTGACGCTGTTGACGCCACGAAGGCCCAGACCGCGCACAGTAGCGCGATGCGATTCCTTGGTGCCAATCGGGCTGCGAACCAGCTGGACTTTGACTTTGGTTTCTTTGGTCATTTTCAATGCCGCCTTAGCCGAAGATCTCTTCGACCGATTTGCCACGTTTGGCCGCAATTTCAGAAGCGGTCGTGGAATTATTCAGTGCGTCCATGGTGGCGCGCACCATGTTGTAAGGGTTGCTCGAACCATGGC
>NZ_JBFUGX010000686.1:0-2106 GCF_056402675.1 Polaromonas sp. P3_C2
ATTCAATCATTCAAGGAGAAACCCGTGACGACCAAGATGTTTGTGAACCTGCCCGTGAAAGACCTGGGCAAATCAGTGAAGTTTTTCACCGCGCTGGGCTTCAAATTCAACCCGCAATTCACCGATGAAAACGCCACCTGCATGATCGTGAGCGAGGAAAGCTTCGTCATGCTGCTGGTCGAGAAATTTTTCAAGACCTTCACGCCCAAGCCGGTGAGCGACGCACGCAAAAGCACCGAGGTGCTGATCTGCCTCTCATGCAACAGCCGCCAGGAAGTTGACGAGATGGTCAGCAAGGCCGTGGCCGCCGGCGCGACCACGCCCAACAAGGCGCAAGACCACGGCTTCATGTACCAGCACGGCTTCGAAGACCTGGATGGTCATCTCTGGGAACTCGCCTAGATGAACGTTGAAGCCCACGCTGCGCAAATGAGTGCCTGAAAAATCCCCCAGCCTTATCAACCCACGAAGGAGTCAATCATGCTGATCCAGTCTTACCTCTTTTTTAACGGCCGCTGCGAAGAGGCCATCGAGTTTTACCGCAAGGCGCTTGGCGCCGAAGTGAAGATGATGATGCGCTTCAAGGAGAACCCGGAACCCATGACCGAAGGCTGCGGGCCGGACGGCGGTGCCATCCCGGGTGAGAACATCATGCACGCCAGCTTCAGGATCGGCGAAACGGAAGTGATGGCCTCTGACGGCATGGGCAACGGCAAGCCGGAATTCAAGGGCTTCTCGCTCTCGTTGACTGCGGCCAGCGACGCCGAAGCGCAGCGCCTGTTCAAGGCATTGAGCGACGGCGGCAAGGTAGGGATGCCCATCATGAAGACCTTTTACGCTTCGTCTTTCGGCATGGTGGAAGATCGCTTCGGCGTGTCGTGGATGGTCATCAAGCCGCTGCCTATGCCTTGAGAGGGAAAAGCCCATGCAATTCCTGCTGATCATTTGCCACGACGCGGCCTTCGCGCCCACGCCGGCGCTGGTGGCCGACATAGGCGCCTGGGTAAAGGACATGGGGAGCCGCGGCATCCTCAAGCACGGCAACCCGCTGCGACCCCCCGACGACGCCATGACGGTTCGGGTGCGCGGCGGCAAGCGCGCGGTAACCAACGGCCCTTTCACCGATAGCGCAGAAAAAATGGCGGCCTACGGGCTGATTGAATGCGCCGGCATGCAGGAGGCGATCGACACTGCAGCCGGCCATCCCATGGCCAGGGCCGCAACCATAGAGGTCAGGCCGGTGTGGTCCGACCTCCCCCGCATGGCGGCCTGAAAATTAACGATGAAGTGAGTCAGCATGAAGCTTTATTACTCGGACACGCTGAACCCGCGAAAAACCTGCGCCGTCGCCAGGCACTTGAAGCTGCCGGTGGAGTTCATTT
Organism: Polaromonas sp. P3_C2; assembly: GCF_056402675.1. NCBI lineage: Bacteria > Pseudomonadati > Pseudomonadota > Betaproteobacteria > Burkholderiales > Comamonadaceae > Polaromonas > Polaromonas sp. P3_C2. The sequence continues at coordinate 1,383 of NZ_JBFUGX010000686.1, forward strand.
ACGTCGCGCTCGAAAAAGGCGAACACCGTACGCCACAGTTCCGCGCAATGAACCCCAATGCCAAGGTGCCGGTACTGGTGGACGGCACCACGACCTTGTGGGAGTCGAATGCCATCATGTGCCACCTGGCGGAGAAAGCCGGTTCTGACCTGTGGCCACGCGACCAACGCCAGACCGAGGCGATGCGCTGGCTGATGTGGGATGCCACCGAGTTCGCGCCAGCCGCCGGGACTTTTTATTTCGAACACATCATCAAGCCGCGCTTCCTGCAGCGCGAGGCCGACCCGGCCGAGATTGCGAGGGTGACACCCGACTTCGAGCGCTACGCCAGCGTGCTCGAAGCGCACCTGAAGGGGCGCGAATACCTCGTCGGTGACGCACTGACGGTAGCCGACTTTGCGGTGGCCATCACCTTGCCATACGCTGAAAAGGCACGCTTGCCGCTGGACAATTTCCCGGAAATCCGGCGCTGGCACGACCGGCTTAATCAGCTGCCGGCGTGGCGTGAGCCCTTTCCGGAATTGCGGGCCGGTTAAACGCCTTGTCCCCGCCGCTGAAAACAAAAAAGGCCGGCGAGCATTCACGCGCTCGCCGGCCTGTACAGCCGAAAACCTTATCGTGCGGGCGCGGGAACGATCACGACCGTATCGCCCGTGGCACCGGTCCTGCCGGTCTTTCCGGTGTCGCCTGTGGCGCCGGTAGCACCGGTTGCGCCCTCATAACC
>NZ_JBFUGX010000687.1:0-2104 GCF_056402675.1 Polaromonas sp. P3_C2
GTGGAGGGTCATGGATAATCCGGCCTGATTTTACAAACGGGTTTATCTCACATAAACGATGCGCCGCGCATCCCCTTCGCCCTTTATTCTTTCCCCGATAGCTCAAGCTGTCTCCACGCTGGTGGTTTGCGCAGCACTGGGGATGACCGGTGCCGGGACGGCGCTCGCCCAAACTCCGGCTGCGTCACCTGCTCCTCTTCAGGGCGCTTCCGCCGTCCCCTCCGCAGACCCGCCCGCAGGCGACACCCCGAAACTCAAGTCTTCGCCCCAGCTGGCCGAGCAGGTTTCCAGCGACCCGCAGGACAAGGGCCCCACATTTGTTTTTGGCGACCGGATTTCCGGCCGCCCCGATCTTGAGACCGTGATTGACGGCAATGCGGAATTGCGCCGCGGGTCTACCGCCATCCGCGCGGACCGCATTGAGTACTACCAGCCCGAAGACCAACTTAAAAGCCGCGGCAATGTTCGCATCAACCGGGCGGGCAACAGGTTTGAGGGTCCCGAGCTGGAGATCAAGCTGGACCGGTTTGAAGGCTTTTTCACGACGCCGGCCTACCGCTTCCTCAGCAACAGCGGAAACGGCCAGGCGGAGCGGATCGATTTCATCGATGAAGGCCATTTGACGGCCCAGCGCGCCAGCTACACCACCTGCGAGCGCAATGACGAGGCCAGCTGGGAGCCCTCATGGGTATTGCGCGCCAGAAGCTTCGAGTTTGACCTGGACCGCGAAGTTGGCGTTGCCAATGGAGCCGTTGTGCGTTTCAAGGATGTGCCTATCCTGGCTTTCCCCCGGGTGAGTTTTCCGTTGAGCGACAAGCGCAAGTCGGGTCTTCTGCCGCCCTCCATCGGCATGGGCTCAATCAACGGGTTTGAGTATCGGCAACCTTATTACTTTGATATTGCGCCCAATCGGGACGCGACATTTTCACCGGCGATCATGACCAAACGCGGGGTGGACCTCGCCGGCGAATTCCGCTACCTGGAGCCGAAGTACACAGGCGAACTGCAGGGAAACTTCCTGCCCGGCGACAAGTTGCGCAATCGTGACCGCTGGTCCTACAGTTATCAACACGTTGGTGCCTTCAGCAGCGGCCTGTCATCCGTCGGCRACCTGGGCATCAACCTCAACATGAACCGGGTGAGTGACAACGATTATTGGCGTGACTTTCCAGCTCTCAAGGGGGCGACCACCCAGCGCCTTCTGCCCCAGGACGCGAGTTTGTCGTGGACCCGCGGGTTCTTTTCTTCGTCCATGCGAACGCTCAAATGGCAGACATTGCAGGATGTCACTTCGCCCATCGTTCCGCCTTACGACCGCCTGCCCCAGTTTGCAGCGGCGTACACCCGTGTGGATGCRCCGGTGGTGGGATTGGGCAATGGCTTTGACTGGTCGGTGGAGGGCGACTTCACCCGTTTTTCCGCAGATCGTCAGCTCACCAACCAGCCCAATAGTGACCGGGCATTCACGCGGCTGCAACTGAGCCGCCCCTGGCTGCTGCCTGCGGGGTACATCACCCCCAAAGTGCAGCTGCATGCCACGAGTTACAAATTTGATTCAGCGTTGCCCAATGGTGCGACAACGGCGTCGCGTGTTGTGCCTACCTTCAGCCTGGACAGCGGCGTGCAGTTTGAACGTAATGCCGGGTTCCTGGGCCGGAACTTTACCCAGACACTGGAGCCCCGGGCCTTTTATGTGCGTACACCCTATCGCGACCAGAGCCTGCTGCCCAACTACGACTCCGGGTCCAACGACTTCAACTTCGCCACGGTCTTTACCGAAAACGCATTTGTCGGCAATGACCGTATTTCAGACGCTAACCTGCTGACCCTGGGCGTTACCTCGCGTCTGCTGGATCCTGCGACCGGTGCTGAAGCTGTGCGTGTCGGCATTGCGCAGCGCTTTCGTTTTGAGGATCAGAAGGTGACCCTGCCGGGTGTATTGCCGGTCACCGACCGCATCAGCGACTTGCTGGTCGGGGCTTCCGTCAATTGGGTGCCGCAGTGGTCTTTCGACAGTACGGTTCAGTACAACCCGAAGACCAAGCAATCTGAGCGTGCATCGATTGGCGTGCGCTACAACCCCAGCAATTACCGCGTCATCAGT
>NZ_JBFUGX010000688.1:0-2102 GCF_056402675.1 Polaromonas sp. P3_C2
GACCGAGCTGCCGGTGACGTAGGCAAACACACCGAGCGCCGAGCCCACCATGACGACCGGCATGATGGCAAGGCCGTCCAGCCCGTCAGTCAGATTGACGGCATTGCTGGAGCCCACGATCACGAGGTAAGTCAGGATCACGAAGCCGAACACGCCCAGCGGGTAGCTGATTTCCTTGACAAAGGGCACCAGCAGGCCAGCTTTGGGCGGCAGGTTCACGTCAAAGCCCGACTGCACCCAGCTGAAGAACAGTTCGAGCACGCGCATGTTGGAGCTCTCGGAGATGCTGAACACCAGGTACAGCGCCGCAATGAGGCCGATGATGGATTGCCACAGATATTTCTCGCGTGAACGCATGCCTTCCGGGTCCTTGAGTACGACCTTGCGCCAGTCGTCTGCCCAGCCTATGGCGCCAAAGCCCAACGTGACGATGAGGACGATCCAGACGAAACGGTTGGACAAATCGAACCACAGCAATGTGGAAATTCCGATGGACAGCAGAATCAGCACACCGCCCATGGTGGGCGTGCCACTCTTGCTCAAATGGGTCTGCATTGCGTATTCCCGGATCGGCTGCCCGATCTTCAGCGAGATCAGCCGCCGGATCACAAAGGGGCCAGCCAGCAGACCGATCAGCAGTGCTGTGAGCGCGGCCATGACTGCACGGAACGTCAGGTACTGGAACACCCTGAAAGACCCGAATTCGGGGGAGATTGACTGGAGCCACTGGGCCAGACTAAGCAGCATGGGGCTCTTCCTTCTGATGTTGTTGATGTTGTGTTTGATCTTGCGCATTGGCCGTGATGGCCTGGACCACACGTTCCATCTTCATGAAGCGCGAACCCTTGACCAGCATGCTGCCGGTGTGGGGCAGCTCGGCCAGCACGGCGGCGGCGAGTTCGTCCATGCCGCCAAAAATCTGCGCACCGCCAAAACCGGCCGCGGCCTGCTTTGACTGCTCGCCCAATGTGAACAATTTTTCRATGCCCAGCGCGCGCGCATGGCGCCCGGCTTCATCGTGGAACTGCGGCCCCTGGTTGCCGACCTCGCCCATGTCACCCATCACCATCAGGCGCGGGCCGGGCAGTTCGGCGAGGACCTCCAGCGCGGCGCGCATGGAGTCGGGATTGGCGTTGTAGCTGTCGTCGACCAGCGTCAACACCCGGCCTGGCAGGGCGACGGCGATGGCACGGGAACGGCCCTTGACCGGCACAAAAGCCGTGAGGCCCACGGAGATGGATGCCAGGGGAACGCCCGCCGCCAGCGCGCAGGCCGCGGCAGCCAAGGCGTTCTTGACGTTGTGCCGGCCGGCGATGTGCAGAGAGAAATCGGTGTTGCCCGCCGGGGTCGTAGCCACCACCTTCCAGCAGCCGCCCTCCCATTGCGCGGTGCCTGTGATGTCGGCGGCGCCCGAGAGCGCGAAGGTCAGTGCCTTGCGCGTGCCGACCAGTTCACGCCACAGCGAGGTGTAGTCGTCGTCGGCCGGAAAGACCGCCGTGCCGCCCGCATCCAGCGACGCGAACACCGAGCCGTTTTCGCGCGCCACCGCTTCCACCGTGGCCATGAATTYGAGATGCTCACGCTGTGCGTTATTGACCAACGCGACGGTGGGCTTGGTGAGTTCGGCCAGGTAGGCGATCTCGCCGGGGTGGTTCATGYCGAGTTCGACCACACCCACTTCATGCGCGGCCGACAGTCGCAGCAGCGTGAGCGGCACGCCGATGTCATTATTGAGATTGCCTTCGGTCGCGAAGGCCTTATCGGCCTTCCAGGCGCGCAAGATGGTCGCGATCATTTGCGTGACGGTGGTTTTCCCGTTGCTGYCCGTCACCGCCACCAGCGGGAGGCGGAACTGCGAGCGCCAACCGGCGGCCAATTGACCCAGCGCCAGGCGCGTGTCGGACACCTCCAGTCCCGGCAGGCCGGCTTGTGCCAGGCCATGATGGGCAATGGCCGCGACTGCGCCCTGCGCTTTGGCTTGTGCGAGGAAATCGTGGGCGTCGAACCGCTCGCCCTTGAGCGCCACAAAGAGGTCGCCTTCCTGCAGGCTGCGCGTGTCKGTGTTGACCCGCAAAGCCTGCACGCCGCCGTCACCCACGAGG
>NZ_JBFUGX010000689.1:0-2101 GCF_056402675.1 Polaromonas sp. P3_C2
TGGCCAATGAAGGCCATATGGACCCGGATTTGGTGCGTACGACCAGTGTGCAGCTTGCATCTGACCAGGCAGTGCTTACCGGTGCTTTGGGACAGCGATACCACGGTGGAGGCCGGCTTCCCGGCGTTCCTATCGAGGTCCACCACGGCCATTCGCAACCGGTTGCGTGGATCCCGCCCAATGGCAGCTTCTACCTGCCGGGTTTTCCCGCCCAGCCAGGCACCGTGGGCCAGTGCGACATATTCCCGGCTCACGTCGCGGGCGGCGATCAGGCCGACCAACTGGTCCATCACCGTCCGCTGCCGGGCGACCACCATCAAACCGCTGGTTTCTTTATCAAGGCGGTGAACAATGCCGGCGCGTGGCAGGAAGACGGCCTGCGGATCATGCGCGAGCAAGCCGTTCAACAAGGTCCCGCTCCAGTTGCCGGGCGCCGGATGCACAACCAGCCCGGCAGGTTTGTTGATCACCATCAGGTAAGCGTCCTCGAACACGATATCCAGCGCCATCGCTTCAGGCCTGAATGCCTGGCTTTGCGGCGTCGGACGCAACTCAATGGCGAGTTCATCACCAGCCTTGACCTTCGTGGATGTCTTGGTGACTGTAGAGCCCCCGAGTTTCACCATGCCTGAGTCGATCAACTGCTGAAGATACGTGCGCGAGAACTCGGGCACAATGGCGGCCAACGCGCGGTCGAGACGGCTGCCATGGCTTTCGACCGGGACAGCTACCTGCCGCAACTCCACCTCGACAGCCGTATCGCCCTCCTCCAGCGCCTCATCGGGCACCTCCTCAGGTGCAGTAGCGCCCGATATAATCAATTTGCTTTGTTCTGAATCAGTCATCAAGAAGGTCGATTGCAATGTTTTCCACCAAATTATCGGTTGTTCCCAATGCAATGCCGCTTTTTGCAGCCGTTTGCGCTTTATCTTTTCTGATTGCCGGATGCTCGAGCACCCCTGCGCCCGACAAGACTGCCACATGGAGCCCCAACAAGATTTACGCCGAAGCAAAGGATGAGGCCAGTGGCGGGGCCTATGACAAGGCAATCCCGCTGTACGAAAAACTGGAAGGCCGTGCTGCAGGTACCCCCCTCGCCCAGCAAGCGCAGCTTGAGAAAGCTTATGCCCAGTACAAGGGAGGAGAACAAGCCCAGGCCATCGCGACATTGGACCGGTTTATGAGACTGCATCCGGCCAGCCCGGCCCTGGACTATGCGCTGTACCTCAAAGGCCTGGTGAACTTCAATGACAATCTCGGCATTTTCGGGTTTATCTCCCGTCAGGACTTGTCCGAAAGGGACCAAAAAGCAGCCAAGGAATCCTTTGAGTCATTCAGGGACCTTGTGACTCGCTTTCCTGAGTCAAAATACTCGCCGGATGCCCGTCTGCGGATGAGCTATATCGTGAACTCGCTAGCCCAATCCGAAGTGCATGTCGCGCGGTACTACTATTCACGGGGTGCCTACGTGGCGGCAATCAACCGTGCGCAGAGTGCTATCGCCGACTACCGCGATGTACCCGCATTGGAAGAGGCTACCTTCATTCTTTATAAGTCCTACGAAGCGCTGGGTATGGTCGAATTGCGTGACGATACCCGCCGTATCCTCGAAAAAAGCTACCCGCAAAGCGAATACTTGAGCAAGGGATTCAAGTCGGGAGACAATCCTTGGTACAAGTTCTGGTAAGAGCTTCCAGCCGGTCGAACAGCTCCTCCTCGGATGCCAACCGCCGCATCGGCGGAAGAGCTCTCAGCAAACGCCTCCCATAACCCATGGTTGTCAGGCGGCTGTCGCACACCACCAACACCCCCTGGTCACTTTCTCGGCGTATCAGGCGACCGGCACCTTGCTTGAGAGCTACCGCCGCCTCAGGCAGAAAATAGTCGTTAAAAGCGCTGCGTCCTTGTGATTCGAGAAGCTTTGAGCGCGCCTCTGCCAGCGGGTCGTTCGGAGGCGGAAAAGGCAGCTTGTCAATGACAACCAGTTGCAGCGCGTCGCCAGGCACGTCAATGCCCTCCCAAAATGACGCCGAAGCCACCAGCACGCAGCCTTTGCCGCCATTGGCATTACCTGCTCGGAAGCGTTCAATCAGCACACGCT
>NZ_JBFUGX010000690.1:0-2095 GCF_056402675.1 Polaromonas sp. P3_C2
AGCCGTTATCTCAGGAACCGCAAGAAGCTGGAATGAGGTCATCCTGGGCCGTCTGACCCTGCGGCTTTGAGCGATAAGGCCGCTTGGTAACCGACCAGCCTTCGTTCACGTCGTCCTGGGCATTCCTGCTCGGGATGTATGACTCGTCTTTGCCAACAAAAAGACCGCCTTTGAAAATGCCACCCATTTTTAACTCCGGTTAATTGCAATCATGAAAACTTGCCGGGATCCTTGGAAATCCCGCAGGTTTCCTGATCTCACAAGCAATATATCCGCTGTTCCAGGGTGATGTTTAGCTGCCGCGAAGCAGGTGGGCAGGCTTTTGAAGCCTGCCCTCCCCCACATCCACCAAAGAAAAAGCGCCTGCAAGCCGCTTGCAGGCGCTTCTGGCGTTGTCTCAGCCTTGCTGTGAAGCCAGTGCTCAGGCCTCAGCTGTGCTGACCTGCGCTATAAAACTGGCCGCAGCCGCATCAACGGCCAGGGCTTGCCACGGCGCACCCAGTTGCACGGGACCCTGCTGGCAAGGGCTGAAGGCCAGGAAGCCTTCTACAAACAAACCGCAGCCCTGCTCAGTGATGATGTTGTACAACCGGGTTTCCGGCGGCATGTGGTGAAACACCGGACGCGCATGCACCCAGCCCGACACATGCGCAAACTGTTCGGGCAGGTCGATCGCCAGGGGAACGGCCGGCGGCATCTCGGGGCTGACCGCATTGCGTTTTTCGTACAGGTAATGGTTCAGGTTGAAGGTGCCCCAGCCTTCGGAAGCCACGCCATCTTGCGTGCGGCTGACCCACAGCGGGTGCTCGTCCGACATGATCAGGCACTGGTCGCCCAGGCCGCGCAGCTCGATGATCTTGCGCGACATGCCCAGCACAGGCTGCTCCAGCGCGGCCACCTTGCGGGGGCCCAGATTTGTCATAACCAGATCACCCACCGCGACGTCTTCCACCGGCTTGCTGGAGCCGTCGGCCATCAACACACGGTTGCCGGCCAGGAAGCAGGAGCAACTGTCGCAGTAATTGCACGAAGCGGGAATGATGTCTTCCTGGACCGTCTGGCCCTGCGACGTTGAGCGATAAGGCCGCCGGGTTACCGACCAGCCTTCGTTCACGTCGTCCTGGGCATTTCTGCTCGGGATGTACGACTCGTCTTTGCCCACAAAAAGACCACCTTTGGTAATTCCACCCATTTTTAACTCCAGTTAGGTTAGTTAGGAACACAGACACTTGTTTTGGGAGCACTGGAAATCCATGGCTCCCACCCAATACATCCGGCGCCCTGAAGAATGTTTATCGTGGCGGCGAGTGTTGGATTGCGCTGGAGTCTGGCAACAAGCTAGGTCAGGTTCGATGGTATGCAACCGCCTGTCGGCTCATAGCGTCGTACGGCGACCTGCAAATCAGTGATCTTCAAACGAATAATGGCTGTAGACCAATAGGGATGTGCGCAAGCAGCTATTGAATTGATAGCAAATTCGATGAGTAGGTCAACCCTTCTTGGGGAGCCACTTGAGGCGTGGTTTTTGAAGCTTCAACTGGACACCCTGGCGCATGCGCTCGGATTGCCCTGAGCCGCAAGCTTCCGGCCCACAACCAGCTTTACCGACTACGACGACGAAGAGTCTCTCGAGGGAAGAGACCGCTACCACCTAGTGCTTAGCTGCGGCGAGCGCAATCTACTGGAGTCTGGCAACAATCGATTCAATGTGAAGCCCAGGGAACTCTGGTTCTTTGACAACAAGTGATGCACAGGGCAGCCAATCCATCCGATACGCCGCGTGTGCATATTATTTTTGATGGGTATCCACTGAGGAAACTGGGCTAGGCTCCCGTGAAGGCCAAGTTTTTGTCCACATCCCCAGTGGGTCAGATTTCGACGGAACTCAACATACTGTATTCGTCCCTATGGTTTAGGGGGCCGATTTCGAAGCGCTAACTCCGCTGGCACTCAGAGCAGTTGCCAACTCATTCGAATAATCAAAATATCCTCTTGAGTTAACTTCTTTCGGAGTAAGAATTTTACTTATTAATCCAAATGAATTTTTTCGGAATTCCTGAATGGATAATTCGGTTTCAGCCGAACACTCCAGAGT
>NZ_JBFUGX010000691.1:0-2094 GCF_056402675.1 Polaromonas sp. P3_C2
CGAATCAACCTCGTCAAATATGAGTGTTTGCGCCTGCCCCAACTGGCTGGTGGTGACGGCGATGGCCAGCGCGATGCGCGACAACTCGCCGCCGGAGGCGACCTTGCCCACGGGGCGAGGTGTGCTGCCGGCATGGCCCGCTACCAGGAACTCGGCTTGCTCCAGCCCGTGCTGGGCCGGTTGCTCCAGTTTGTTGAGCGCCACGTCGAATTTTCCGCCCTGCATGCCGAGGCCCTGCATGGCCTGGGTAATGGCTTTGGCGAGTTTTGGGGCAGCTTTGCTGCGCGCCTTCGACACCTGGCTGGCTTCATCCAGGTAGGCTGACCGTGCCTGGTTTTCATTTTTTTCCAATTGAACCAGATCGGCGGCTTCGTCGAGTTTGTGCAGCTCAGCCCGCCAGGAGGCCAGCAATTCAGGCAGTTCGACCGGGGTGCGTTTGTAACGCCGTGCCAGGCTGACCCACAGCGAAAGACGTTCGTCGAGTTCGGCCAGCCGTTGGGGTTCCAGCTCGGCGTGCCGTGCGTAGCCGTTGAGCGAATGCACCGCATCTTCCATCTGGGCCAGAGCGCCATTTAACACCTCAAGGATGCCCTTGAACTCGGGTTCGATGTGTTCCTGGCCTTGCAACGATGCAATGGCTCGTCCCAGCAGTGCGGTGGCGTTCTCGTCGGACTCCTGCAATGCGTCGACGGCGGCCTGTACGGCATCGCGCAGTGCCTGCGCATTGGATAACCGCCCATGTTGAGCATTCAGTTCGTCCCATTCGGCGGCCCCGGGCGCCAGCTTGTCGAGTTCACCGATTTGCCACGCCAGCCGCTCGCGTTCGCGCTGCAGGCTGTCTTGCGCTTCGTGCGCGTCGTTCAATGTTTTCTGGGAGAGCCGCCATTGCTGCCAGAGGCGTGACAACTCGCCGGTAGAGACTTCCGCATAGGAGTCGAGCAAGCCGCGTACCGCGTCGGGGCGGGTCAGGCTTTGCCACGCATGCTGGCCGTGGATGTCCACCAGCTGGTCGGCGATGTCCTTGAGCTGGGTGGCTGTTGCCGCGCTGCCATTGATCCAGGCGCGGCTTTTACCTTGCGCGTCTATCGTGCGCCTGAGCAGCAGGGTTTCGCTGCTGTCGAAGCCGGCTTGTTCCAGCCAGGGGGCCAGGCCGGCGGGGCTGTCAAACTCTGCGCTGATTTCGCAGCGTGCGGCGCCTTCGCGAACTACGCCGGCATCGGCTCGGGCGCCCAAAGCAAGCTGCAGTGCGTCAATCAGGATGGATTTGCCCGCACCGGTTTCACCGGTGAGCACCGAAAAGCCGCCGGACAAATCCAGCTCAAGCCTGTGGACGATGACGAAGTCGCGAAGCGATATGGTTTTGAGGCTCATAACTTGAATCCTGGCCGGTCAGGCCACGCCTTCGTTCCAGTGCAGCTTTCTCCGAAGCGTGTCGAAATAGCTCCAGCCTKTGGGGTGCAGGAAACGCATTTGGTGTTCGGAGCGCCTGACGGTGATGCGGTCGCCATGCAACAGACTTGCCAGCGACTGCATGTCGAAGTTGGCGCTGGCGTCGCGGCCAGAGACGATTTCAATGGTAATTTCGCCCGAGTCCGACAGCACAATGGGCCTGTTGGACAAGGTATGCGGTGCAATCGGCGCCAACACCCAGCCGGCAATCGATGGGTGCAGCAAGGGCCCGCCCGCTGAAAGAGCATAGGCCGTGGAGCCGGTCGGCGAGGCGATGATCAGGCCATCTGCGCGCTGGTTTGCCACAAAGCGGCCATCCACCTCCACACGGAGTTCCACCATGCCGGCGGTCGCTCCGCGGTTCACGACAACGTCGTTCATGGCGGTGGCGCTGAAGACGCACCTGCCGTCACGCACGACCTCGGCCTGCATCATCCAGCGTCGATCTTCTTCATACTCGCCACGCAACATGGGAATGAGTGTGTTCTGGTAGTCCTCAAAGGCGATGTCAGTGATGAACCCCAGCCTGCCCTGATTGATGCCCACCAGGGGGATGCCGAATTGGGCCAGCAGCCGGCCTATACCCAGCATGGTGCCGTCCCCCCCCACGACGAGGGCGAGGTCGCATTGGGCGCCGATGCCGGC
>NZ_JBFUGX010000692.1:0-2091 GCF_056402675.1 Polaromonas sp. P3_C2
ACCGCCCAGGCACGGATATCGCCAAAGTCGTAGGAGCCCACCAGCATCCACTTGCTCTTGAAATCATTGAGCAAGGCACCCCCGCGTTTGCTGTCCCTACCGTAGCCGACGCCCAGGCCCAGCGGGCCCTCGCCTTCGCCATAGCTCAGCGAGACATCGGTCTGCTTGTAGTCGCTCTCAAAGCGGACCGGGCCGGCCGCCGCTTCCGCCRGGCCTTCACCATTGAAGTAATGGCCGGCGCGGAAAACGAAGTTGCTGATCAGCGGGCTGGCATAGCCGATGGCGTTCGAAACACGTGTGCGCGCATTGAAGATGGAGGWGCCAATCGCGGTGGCGCCGGCATCGTGGATGACGTACTCGACATTGCGGCCCAGGATCGCGTAGATCGGCGTGCGGCTGGGYGCGGCCGAGTCRATGCGSCCGATGTTGACCACCCCGAAGTCGCCGCTGATGCCGACATAGGAGTTGCGGTAGACGGGCGAGCTTGACGCCCCGGTGTCCGAGGAAATTCCCATCTCCAGGCCAAAGAGCGCCTTGAGCCCTCCGCCCAGGTCCTCGGTTCCCTTGGCGCCGAACCGGGACGCGTTGCCCGTGATGAGCGTCTGCGAGACCGAGCCAGTCTTTGAGTTCTCAAAGCTCGTATCCATCCTCCCGTAAATCGTCACCGTGCTTTGCGCCAACGCGGCGACGGGGGTTATGGCGGTTATTGCGCCGGCGCCAATCGCAGCCAGGCAGGCTATCTTCAATTTCATTTCTCACTCCTGAAAAGTTTTGTAAATGGCGGCGAATCATTCGCCGCCGCATGGGTGCTCACAGGCGCAGTTCGCCCAGGTCTTTCCTGCTTCCCTCCTCGCCGACCGTCATAAATCCTGAAAAATTCGCTTGCTTTATTGTATTGACTAGCGATACACTGTATCAAACAGCGTTACAACTAGATCATGAAGCGGTGATGACTGTCAAGAAATTTCGCGGCGCTGTTGCCGCGAATGCACAAGGTGAAAGCTGGCAAGGGTGTTGGTTGGCCTCTAAATTGCGAGCAGTTGTGCGAACGTGACGTACCGGCGGGAGGCCTCCCGCTGACTGGAGTTTTTGATGAAAGTGACGTGCAATAGGGGGCCTGTTGCGGCTTCCCCGGGTGGAGGCCGCGGGCTCGAGCGAAGCGGCGTGCGATGTGGGCGGGTGTTGGCCGGTGTCGCAGGCAGAGATAAGGACGCAATCTGATGTTTGGCCCCATATTCCAGCGAATGCGCGACAGCCTCGTCGTCGTTGCGCTGATGTCTGCCATCGCGTTTACGGGCATTCACCTCATTGGCGACCCCATACACCTGCTTGTCAGCCCGAATGCCTCCACCGAGGAGGTAGAGGTCGCGGCGCGCAGCCTGGGGCTGGACCGGCCGATCTACGAGCAATACGCACTGTTTGTGAAGCATGCGGTCGAGGGAGATCTTGGCAAATCGTTTGTCTTCAACCGGCCGGCACTGGGAATTGTTCTGGAGCGCATGCCCGCAACCCTGGAGATGGCGTTTATTGCGCTGATACTGGCACTGGCCATCGGGATCCCTCTCGGGCTCGTCGCGGGCCTGATGCCGGACTCCTGGGTTCACAAGCTCATTGCCGGATTTTCAATCGCAGGGGTCACCATTCCCACGTTCTGGAAGGGGCTCATCCWCATCCTCATCTTTTCCGTGAACCTCGGATGGCTTCCGTCAGGCGGGCGAGGCGACACCGAACAGCTCTTCGGCATCGCCTTCAGCTTCCTGACATGGGACGGCCTCAAGCACATGATCCTTCCGGCGACGACGCTTGCGATATTCCAGATCGCCATGGTGATTCGCCTGACGGAGACCGGAACCCGCGATGTGGTGCAACAGGAATATGTGCGGTTCGCGCGTGCCAAAGGCGTGTCCGGGTTGAGGCTCCTGGCCAGGCACATTGCCCCGAATGTGATGATTCCCGTTGTCACCGCCGTCGGGCTCGAGTTCGRTCACCTCATCGCTTTCTCTGTGGTGACCGAGTCGGTCTTTGCGTGGCCAGGCATGGGAAAACTCATCATTGACTCGATCCTCCATCTCGACAGGCCGGTTGTCGTGG
>NZ_JBFUGX010000693.1:0-2090 GCF_056402675.1 Polaromonas sp. P3_C2
CCGTGGGGGTCATTACTGCAACGTTTCCTTGATCCCAGGCAGCAAAGGCAAGGGCATGACGTCGATGCCCTCCTCTATCAGTTCCACGGTTTCGCGCGCACTGGCCTGGCCGCGAATGCTGCGCGCCTCCAGTTCGCCATAGTGCATGCGGCGGGCCTGATCCGCAAACTGGCTTCCGACATCTTCGGTATGCGCCATCACATGACGCAAGGCCTTCAGGAACGCGGCCTGCTCTGCCTGACTCTTTGCGGCCGGTATACCCGCCATGGCGTTGGCCTCGCCTTCGACGACCCGCGCCGGGTTCGGAATGGCAACTTGTGAAGACGCAGCAGCCCGGCTGCCTGCGCTCACGATGTCATGGCCACCCAGGTTGAGACGTGGTGCACTGGGAAGTTTCTGGATGCTTTTGTCGGCACACATCGGGCATTCGATCAGGCCGCGCGACAGCTGGGCCTGGAAGTCGTCCTCGGACGCAAACCAGCCTTCAAATGAATGCTGGTGCGCACATTGGAGATTCAGGACTTTCATGGCCGGATTATCGCCGGGGGATCAGGGTGTTGCAGTTTGCCAGTCCAAAGCCCACGCCCCGGAGAGCACGTTTTGCAACCACAGTGCGCCTGTCAATGTTTTTGCATCCGTGACCTCGCCGCTGGCGCACCAGGCAAGAAGCTCAGCGGGTGTTGCCGTAAAGACGTCCAGAAACTCCCCGGCATCCAGCTTGCGATGGCCGAGTGTCAGCCCGCGCGCAAACCAGATGTCAATAAATTCGGTAGAGTACGAGATCACCGGATGCAACACGCCCGCCCTCGCCCATTCACGTGCGGTGTAACCGGTTTCCTCCAGCAGTTCACGCTGTGCGCAGGTCAGCGAACCTTCGCCCGGATCGAGCTTGCCCGCGGGAAACTCCACCATCACGGCACGCATGGGGTAGCGGTACTGGCGCTCCAGCACCAGACGCCCGTCGTCCAGTTGCGCCACGATCATCACGGCACCGGAGTGAATGACGTATTCGCGCGTTGCCTGGTTGCCATCGGGCAGCCTGACGGTATCGCGCAAGGCATGCAGGAAATTCCCTCTCAGGATCTCGACCGAATCGATGCAGGTCTCGACGAGGTGCGCGTCGGCAATTGCACCGGCTTGATCAGGACCGGAAGATGCGCTCATGGGCGGTGCTTGAACAGGTAGCGCCAGGTAAATCCGGGAAACGCAAAGGTGATGAAGAGCGTACCGGTGATGGCATAAAACTCCCAGCCTTGCGGTGCAATCTGACCGCTCCGCTGCTCAAGGTATAAGCCCAGACCGCCGACAACCAGGTACCAGACCACCAGCTCTGCAGCCCTGATTGCCAGGTTTTTCGGCAACTTGAGCGCGTAGACCGCGAACAGGCGATTGCTGATGAAAGGCAGGTTGGCTGCCAGCAAGGCCAGCAGCACGACCAGCCAGACTGAAGCAGTTTGGGTCATGGCAGAGGTCAGCTACCCAGTGATTTGACGATGCTGCTGATGGACTGCGCGCACAGGGTCATCAAACCGCCAGGCATGATGCCTAGGATCAGGATGAGCGCACCATTGATGGCCAGCACTGCCTTGGCATCTGCCGGCGCAGAAACCGGCTGGGCGTTATGGGCCAAGGGTGCATCAAAGTACATGACCTTGACCACACGCAAGTAATAGAAGGAGCCCACCAGCGACATGATCACCGCAAAAACGGCCAGCACAATGTAGCTGGTTTGTTGCGAGGAAATCAGCGCCTGCAGGACGGACAGCTTGGCATAAAACCCCACCAGCGGCGGCAGGCCGGCCAGCGAGAACATGCTGATGGCCATCACGCCGGCGTACAACGGGCTGCGCTGGTTCAGGCCGGCCAGATCGACGATCTCTTCAGACTCATGCCCTGCCCGTGCCAACAGCATGATGATGCCGAAAGCACCCAGAGTGGTGAGCACATAAGTCAGTGCATAGAACATCGCTGCGCTGTAGGCGGATTCAGTGTTGAGCTGGTTGCCGTTGACCACGCCGGCCAGCAGGCCGAGCAGCAAGAAGCCCATCTGGGAGATGGTGGAGAACGCCAGCATGCGTTTGAGGTTGGAC
>NZ_JBFUGX010000694.1:0-2086 GCF_056402675.1 Polaromonas sp. P3_C2
GCTCAACCGCCCTGGTAGTGCGCGAGCAGCATGGCCGCGACGAATCCTCCTTTGCCGCACCGCCGCCTTCGGCCGTGGTGTTTGCCGAAAGCACGCAGGACGTGGCAGATGCGGTCAAGCTCGCCGCCCAGTTCAACGTGCCCGTGATCCCCTTTGGTGTGGGCACGTCGCTTGAAGGCCATCTGCTGGCCGTGCAGGGCGACATCAGCATCGACGTGAGCCGCATGAACAAGGTGCTGTCCATCAATGCCGAAGACCTGACCGTTACCGTGCAGGCGGGCGTGACGCGCAAGCAGCTCAATGAAGAGGTCAAAAGCACGGGCCTCTTCTTCCCCATCGACCCAGGCGCCGACGCGACCCTGGGCGGCATGAGCGCCACGCGCGCCAGCGGCACGAATGCGGTGCGCTACGGCACCATGCGCGAGAACGTGCTGGCACTGGAAGTCGTCACCGCAGACGGCAGCGTCATCCGCACCGGCACGCGCGCCAAGAAATCATCGGCGGGCTACGACCTCACGCGCCTGATGGTGGGCAGCGAAGGCACGCTGGGCGTGATCACCGAAGTCACCGTCAGGCTGTACCCCCTGCCTGAAGCCATCTCCGCTGCGGTGTGCTCCTTTCCGAGCATCGAAGCTGCCGTGCGCACCACCATCGAGATCATCCAGCTGGGGGTTCCGATTGCGCGCGTCGAGCTGATCGACCACAACACGGTGCGCATGGTCAATGCACACTCCAAGCTCACGCTGCGCGAAGAGCCCATGCTGCTGATGGAGTTTCACGGCTCACCCGCCAGCGTGAAAGAGCAGGCCGAGCTGGTGCAGGAGCTCGCCAGCGGCCACGGCGGCAACGCGTTTGAATGGGCCAGCACGCCGGAAGAGCGCACGCGCCTCTGGACCGCCCGTCACAACGCCTACTTCGCGGCCATCCAGTCGCGGCCCGGCTGCCGCGCGATTTCCACCGACACCTGCGTGCCGATTTCGCGCCTGGCCGATTGCCTGCTGGAGTCGGTGGCCGAAGTCGATGCCAGCGGCATTCCTTATTTCCTCGTCGGCCATGTGGGCGACGGCAATTTCCACTTCGGCTATTTGATCGACCCGACGATTCCCAAGGAGCGCGAAGTAGCCGAAGCACTGAACCACAAGCTGGTCACCCGCGCGCTGGCGCTTGAAGGCACCTGCACGGGCGAGCATGGCGTTGGCCTGCACAAGATGGATTTCCTGGTAACCGAAGCCGGTGACGGCGCGGTCGACATGATGCGCACCATCAAGCGTGCGCTCGACCCGAAGAACATCATGAACCCGGGCAAGATTTTCTCGCTGTGAAGCGAGCTCTACTGCGCGTTTGCAGTGCGATCTATAACCACCCCCGTCCGGGCTCACTTCGTGTAGCCCGTTCCCCCCTCGAGGGGGCGGCGCCTTGGGCCGGCGAAGCCGGACCCTCGGCCCCCACTGGTGAATACCCCCACTGAATACGCCCTGAATCTTCGAGCCAGCATGAGCCGCGGAACCGGCTTTGCCGGGCCGCAGGCACCGTCCCCTGCAAGAGGAAAAGGGCTACACGCAGTGAGCCCGATAGGGGTGTGCCAATTTTCGGCTTTGCCGGGCCGCAGGCGGGCGGCCCCGGAGGGGCTGGAGCCCGCGGCTCCAAGCCTGCCTGCGCAGGCTTGGACGGGCGACAGAGGCGAAGCGTCTCGCGAGCCGCGGCCTGCAAGGCCTCGGGAGCTACACGAAGTGAGCGACCGTGGGGGCTCAATTACTTCTGGATATCACTCATCTTGCAGCCCTTGGCCAGGAACATGCTGGTGAGATGTTCCTTGCGGCCCTGTGCCTGTTGGCCCTGCAATGCAACGGCCTGTTGCTGCGCGGTTGCGGCCTGCTGCTGGGCGACGCCGTTATTGGCGGCCTGTTGGGCCGTATTGCCTGCCAGCTGCTGCACGATGCCGCCAAACATGCCGCCCAGGCCGCCGCCGAATCCGCCAAAGCCGCCGGCGTTCTGCGCCGCTGCATTGGCCGCTGCGGAGGCCAGTGCAGTTTGCACCACCGCTCCTGCTACCTGACTCCCTGCATCTGCGGGGGCTACAGCGGCC
>NZ_JBFUGX010000695.1:0-2083 GCF_056402675.1 Polaromonas sp. P3_C2
CCGCGTGGGGGTTCTTCATGCAAGCMTGAGCCGCAGGGCCGGCTTTGCCGGACTGCAGGCGGGYGGCCCCCTCGGGGGGCAGGAAGCTACACGAAGTGAGCGACCGTGGGGGCTCAATACCTTGGAGGGTCAGGTACATAAGACGGGTTTCCTGACTGCGGGAACGGATCAGGGATGGGGTTGCGCGCCACGGGTTCGCGGATCACGCCGCTGGCGATCAGGTTCTCGCGGCTGTCGTAGCGGATGCGGATGACCTCGTTGGGCTGTGTTTGCAGGCGCGCGAAGGTGGTCTGTGACACCAGTGAGTTTTCCCGTGCGCCGTGGCCTGTGCCGAGCCTGGCGGCAGGCAGGGGTGTAGACGGCAGCCTTCTAACCCGGTCTTCGGACAAGGCAGAAGCTTCCGCGCTGCCGCTGCCGCTGGCGCGGTCGGCCAGCGCGGATTTTCCGGCGGTGGATGATTCCGCCAAAGGTGCCGGTGAGGCTGATGAAGGTGAAGGGGCGTTTCGAAATCCCAGCGATGCATCGGCTTCGCGTTCCTTACGGCTGGAATAGGCGGGCGTCTGGGCGACCGGCTCGGGAGCCTGCTCCCTGAAGAGCGCCACRCCGATCACGCCGACGTTGCCYGGCCTGCCGGTGCGGCCGGCGTACGAATCCCCGAGTGCGGAAAATTCAAATGCTGCGATCTCACTGCTGCTTTTGCGCCAGCCGGTGACCTGGTACTGCTGCCAGGGCGAAAACACATAACCGGTCTGGTCCCAGGCGGCGGTTTCGCCGCTCAGCACATTCACGCCGTCGACGGCGGTTACGGCCAGCACCCGTTCACCGAGCTTGTTGCGCACGGCGATGGCGTATTTGGCGCCRTACTGGCCGGCCACCCAGTATTCGCCGCGGTGGTGGTACAGCGGCAGCGTGGCGCCGGTGTTGCGGTCAATCACGGTCACATCGGCCAGCCGGCCGACGGCCTGCGCGGGAAGGGCGGTCATGGTGAGGATGGCCAGCAGGATCGAAGAGGCAAGAAGAGGGGTTTTCACGTGAGCTCCAGAAAGTGGTGGAGCCCATTGAAACGAAGGGGCGAGGGAAACGGGGTTAAGCCGGCCTGAAAAGAACCAAATCGGGCCGGCCGGTTGCTATGTATTTGATAGCTGCTTGCGCTTGGCCAGATTGGGCTGAGGGGTGATTTCCCTTGTGGAAATTGTCAACCCGGCGCGCCAGGCGGCCGGAAAGCCGGCCGCGGCTTACTTCGGCATGAAAAACTTGTCGAACAGCACGGTCAGGGGCGCGAAGTCCTGCGTGAAGCGTGTGCGGTTCACAAAATAGGCTTCGCACGCCACGGCAAAAAATTCGGCCGGTGACCTGGCGCCATAACTGTCCAGCCATGGCGGCTCGGCGCCGAAGCGTGTGGCCATGGCGACTTTTTCGCAGAACCCGTCGTAAGCCGGCTGCATGACCGCATGCCACGAGGTGAGGGCACTGCGCGTGGGCAAGGGTGGGCAGCCGTCGGCGGCGCCGTCGCGCATGTCGATCTTGTGGATGAATTCGTGAATTACCACGTTGTGGCCGTGCTCGGCCGACTCGCCCGCGCCGGCCACGTCCTGCCAGCTCAGGGTGACGGGGCCGCCCTGCATGGCTTCGCCCAGCAGTTCTTCGCTGTAGTGGTGCACCACGCCGGCCTGGTCGGTGACCTGGCGGCGCGCCAGCATGGCGCCGGGGTGAACCACGATGCCCTTGAAATCGTCATACCAGCGCAGGCCCAGGTGCAACACCGGCAGGCAGGCCTGTGCGGCAATCGCGACCGCCATTTCATCGGTGACTTTCAGGCCGTGTGCGCCGGTGAATTCCTTTTGCTTCAGGAATTTGTCGGTCAGTGCGTTCAGCTCCTGCAGCTCGGTGACCGGCCGCCGGGCCAGAAAAGGGAACTGCAGCAGGGTGTCCATCCACAGGGTTTCCGGGATGGTTTTGGCAGGGGCTTTGGAGCCGCCAAGTGTTCGTAACCAGTTCAGCATGGGATGAAGGTTGTGGTTAAGCGAAATGAAACAAGGGTCAGCACAGCGCAATCCTTTGCAGCCCATCTGCGGTCAGGCGC
>NZ_JBFUGX010000696.1:0-2081 GCF_056402675.1 Polaromonas sp. P3_C2
CGTCAAACGGCACGCCCAGCGCATTGGCTTTGTCACGGTCTATGTCCAGCTGCAGCTGCGGCGCATCTTCCAGGCCGTCGGGCCGTACCTGTGTGAGCACCGGACTCTTGGCAACCATGCCCAAAAGCTGGTTGCGTGCGTTGATAAGCGCATCATGGCCCGCACCTCCGCGGTCCTGCAGGCGGAAGCTGAAGCCCGAGGCCGTTCCCAGTTCGGGAATGGGTGGGGGGCTGAGCGGAAAGATGAAGGCATCACGCACACCCATGAGGGCGCCGAAAGCCCGTCCTGCTATCGCTGAGGCCGAATGCGCTTCGCCGTCGCGCTCGTTCCAGTCCTTGAGCGTCACGAACGCCAGCGCGGCATTCTGGCCCTGGCCGGAAAAGCTGAAGCCAAGCACGCCGACCATGCTTTCGACTTCCGGCTGCTTGAGCATGAAACCCTCGACTTTCTCCATCACCGAAAGCGTGCGCTCGTAAGTTGCGCCCGGCGGCAACTGCACGTTCACCAGCAGGTTGCCCTGGTCTTCATTGGGCAGGAAGGATGTGGGCAAACGCAGGTATACCACCGCCACAGCGGCAATGATGGCCACATAGATCACCAGGTAACGTGCGGCGCGTTTGAGAATACGCGCGACCATGCTTTCATAGCTTTTTGCGGTGCGCGAGAACCCCCGGTTGAACCAGCCGAAAAAACCCTTTTTCTCGTGATGGTGCCCAGCCTCAACCGGCTTGAGCAGCGTGGCGCAAAGTGCCGGCGTGAGGGACAGGGCCAGGAAGGCGGAAAAGCCGATGGACGAAACCATCACGGCGGAGAACTGGCGGTAGATGTTGCCGGTCGAGCCCGCGAAAAATGCCAAAGGCACAAACACGGAAATCAGCACCACGGTGACGCCAATGATGGCGCCCGAAATCTGGCCCATCGCCTTGCGGGTGGCCTCCAGCGGCGGCAGGCCCTCTTCGGTCATGATGCGTTCGACGTTTTCGACGACCACGATCGCATCATCGACGACGATACCGATCACCAGCACCATGCCGAACATGGTGAGCACGTTGATCGAGAAACCGAGCGCCAGCAAGGTGGCGAAAGTGCCCAGCAATGCAATCGGCACCACGATGGTCGGGATGATGGTGTAGCGCCAGTTCTGCAGGAACAGGAACATCACGAGGAACACCAGGGCCACCGCCTCAAACAGCGTTTCCGCGACCTGGGAAATCGAAATCTTGACGAAGCGCGAGCTGTCGTAGGGGATGCTCCACTTCATGCCTTGCGGAAAATAGCGCTCGAGTTCGGTCATCTTGGTTCGAACGGCCTTGGCAGCGGCAAGCGCGTTGCCGCTGGGTGCCAGCTGAACACCGATACCGATCGCCGT
Source organism: Polaromonas sp. P3_C2 (assembly GCF_056402675.1). Taxonomy (NCBI): domain Bacteria; kingdom Pseudomonadati; phylum Pseudomonadota; class Betaproteobacteria; order Burkholderiales; family Comamonadaceae; genus Polaromonas; species Polaromonas sp. P3_C2. The sequence continues at coordinate 1,370 of NZ_JBFUGX010000696.1, forward strand.
CTTGCCGTTCAGGCGAGCCGACGTGGCATACGTTTGRCCACCCAGTTCAATGCGGGCCACGTCTTTAAGGCGCACCGACGAACCGTCGGTGTTGGCGCGAAGGACAATGTTGCCGAACTGCTCGACATTGGCAAGCTGGCCGGTGACTACCACGGTGGCAGCAATGCCTTGTCCCGCTACATTGGGACGGTCGCCGATGCTGCCGGCCGACACCTGGGCATTTTGCGCGCGGATGGCGTTGTTAACGTCATTTGCCGACAGGCTGAAACCCGTGAGCTTGGCCGGGTCCAGCCAGATGCGCATGGCGCGCTCACTGCCGAAGAGCTGGGCCTGGCCGATTCCTTTGACACGCTGGATCTCGGGCACGATGTTGCGCGAAGCGTAATCACCGAGCGCGACGGGGTCGTGCGCGGGATTGTCGGACGACAGCATGATGAACAGCAGGAAGTTGGAGCGTGATTTGTCGACGCGAACGCCTTGCTGCGTGACGGCGGCGGGCAGCCGCGGCGAGGCGCGCGACAGGCGGTTCTGCACATCCACCTGCGCGAGATMGGGGTTGGTGCCGGGCTCGAAGCTCAGCGTGATGCTGCCGGAGCCGTCGGCCTGCGCCACCGACTCCATGTAGATCAGGCCGGGTGAACCGTTCATTTCGCGCTCGATCACCGACAACACGCTGTCTTCGAGCGTCTGGGCAGAGGCGCCGGGATAGGCG
>NZ_JBFUGX010000697.1:0-2069 GCF_056402675.1 Polaromonas sp. P3_C2
TGCGCGCAAAGCGGCGCTTGCCTGAAGAAGAGGCGGACATAAGAAACTTTCACGTAAGCGCCCGGAACCGTCCGAGCGACGTGGCTGGCAATGGGGCCAGCCGACGCCATGGTAACCGACAGGCAGGCCGCTTACAACCGGCGCCACCGCCATGGTCTACCATGCGGGGCTTGGCCGCCGGCACGGAGCCGGAAGGCATAAAAACAAAGGGAACCATGGACTCCGCAATGACCACCACCGAAACCTACTTGATCGCCATGGCGCTCATCTTCGCGGTGCCCTACCTGATCTGGCGGGTTCTCGGAACCGACTACTACGCGCCGCTGGTGGTGGTGCAGATGATCGCCGGCATTTTGCTGGGCCCGGGCATCCTGGGCAAGGTCTACCCTGACTACTACGCCTTTGTCTTCAGCGCGCCGGTGGTGCAGTCGCTCAACGGCATTGCCTGGTGGGCCGTCATGGTGTTTGTCTGGATCGCCGGCATCGAGCTGGACCTCAAAAAGACCTGGGAACACCGGCGCGAAAGCGGCATCACCGCCGGCCTGGCGCTAAGCACACCGCTGGTGTTGGGTTGCGTCGTGGCCGCAGGCATGCTGATGTACCCGGGGTGGCTGGGCGCGCAAGGCATGCCCTGGCAGTTTGTGGTGGGCGTCGGCATGGCCTGCGCCGTCACGGCGCTGCCCGTGCTGATCCTGCTGATGGACAAGCTCGCCATCCTGCGTCAGCCCGTGGGCCAGCGCCTGATCCGTTACGCCAGCCTCGACGACATCGCGATCTGGGGCGTGCTGGCACTGATCCTGATGGACTGGAAACGGGTGGGCACCCAGGTCGGTTTTCTCGTGGCGTTCGGCGTTGTGAGCTATGCCTTTCGCAAGCTCATGGTGTGGCTGCCCGAGCGTGACCGCTGGTACGTCGGGTTGATCTGGTTGATCGTCTGCGCCTTCGGTGCGGAATGGGCCGGGCTGGACTACATGATCGGGGCTTTCCTGGCCGGCGCCGTCATCGACGGTGAGTGGTTCAACCAGGAACACATGGACCTGCTGCGCCATCACGTGCTGCTGGTGATGATGCCGGTGTTCTTCCTCAGTGCGGGGCTGCGCACCAATTGGTCCGTCGGCGGAGAGGCTGTTTTTATCGCCRCGGCGGTGCTGTTGGTGGCTTCAGTCGGCGGCAAGTTGATGGGCACTTACATCGCAGGCAAAGTGCTGAAATGGGCGCCCGGCGAAGGCTCCTTCATCGGCTGGCTGCTGCAGACCAAAGGGCTGATCATGATCATCTTTGTCAACATCCTGCTGAGCAAGAAAATCATCTCCAATGAGACCTTCACCGCCCTGCTGCTGATGGCCATTGCCAGCACCATGCTGACGGTGCCGATGACGGCACCCCGGCTTCAGCGCATGAAGGAGATCATCTTTCGCTCGAAGTAACCGGAGTAATCGGCCTCCTGGCGGCCTTCCAGCGGGCCAGCAGGAACTCCAGCGCCAAAATCAGCAGGAATCCGCAGGCATAGGCGAGCACGTCCATCCAGTCAGCCACCGAACCCAGCAGAATCTTCAGCACCCGGTTCTGCACGTGCCAGCCGTTGACGCTGGCCACATACTGGGCCAGCTCCACGAGGCAACCCACCGCAAACGCCACCAGCGCCAGGCCCTGGGTGTTGGCCTTGATCACGGTCTTGAGCAAAAGGTACACCCACACCACCGCCAGCACGTCGCCCACAAAACCCCGCAGCCAGCGGTGGTGCGACCACACGGTCGCGATCAGCACTTCAATGATGAAAATGAAGAGTGCCCATAGCGCCGCCTCGCGGTCAAAGCGCAGCTTCACGCGGGGAGTGCCCGTCTCAGTCGGGTACATGGATGCGCGCCTTCACATGCTTCAGGTTGGCCACGATGGTGAAGGTCATGACCACCAGCAGCGACCAGGAACTCCATTTGCCCACATGGACAAGGGACCAGGCGCCCAGCTGGTTGGGGTAATGCCACAGACTGAAGAACGTGCTGATGTTTTCAGCCACCCAGATAAAGAAGCCGATCAGCAGAAAAGCCAGCAACAGCGGCATGCTCCGG
>NZ_JBFUGX010000698.1:0-2069 GCF_056402675.1 Polaromonas sp. P3_C2
CAGGTAAACGGCGCCTATCACAGCCTCCAGCGCATCGGCGAGAATGGAGGGCCGCTTCTGTCCGCCGGATTTTGCCTCACCCTCACCCAGCCGTACCAGGTCCGGCAGGCCAAGCACGACAGCAAGTTTGTGCAGGGTGTCCTGCTTGACAAGGTTGGCCCGCACACGTGAAAGGTCGCCCTCAGGCAGGGTGCTCAGTTGCTCGTAGAGCAGCCCCGCGACAGCCAGGTTCAGGACGGAATCGCCCAGAAACTCGATGCGTTCGTTATGGTCGGTCGAAAAGCTGCGGTGCGTCAGCGCCTGCTGGAGCAGCTTTGGGTCGGAAAAATCATGCTGCAGGCGCTTTTGCAATGCCAGCAGACCAGGACTTGAGGTAGCACTCGCTCGCACTTACTTGGCACGGCCGTTGTACTTGAGCAGCAGATAAGCTGGGCCGGCCATGTGGATTTCCTTGTTATAGGCGAAAGACACCACAGTTTTGTCACCCTCTTTGGTCACTTCGATATCTTTGGCGGTAATTGACTTGATGTCGTCAATCTGGGCGGCCTTGTCAAAGATAGTTCTGGCCTCAGCCACCGTGTTGCCTTCCCTCGCCTTTCCGGCGGCCTTGAGGATGGCCTGATATTCAATCAGCGTCGGGGCAACCTGGGCAGCCAAAATGCCGCCACATACAAGAACAATGCCCACAAACAGAAGGCCAATAAAGGAAATGCCACGTTGACGATGTTTCATTTTTTCTCCTGCTCTGACTMGGAAGTCCTGTCGTATTGCCCCTGGTACACCAAAGTGTGCCAAAAAAGCGGCTACTCGAAAGAACCGATACGCTTGAGGTTGCCGAAATTCATCCAGACAAAAAAGGCCTTGCCGACGATGTTTTTATCGGGAACAAACCCCCAATAACGGGAATCCAGCGAATTATCGCGGTTATCGCCCATCATGAAATACTGCCCCTCAGGCACCTTGCAGACAACGCCCTCGCTACTGTAACGGCAATTTTCCTTGAAAGGAAAGTCCATGACCTCCCGCTCATCGAGGCCGGCGCGCCGGGAGTCGTCATTCAGCAGGCGGTATTTCTTTGTCCCATTGACCTCTTCGAACTGTTTGGCGTAACGCAAAATATCTTCGTCAAAAAAGTCGGGCAAAGGCGTCTTGACCAGAGGCTTGCCGTTAATGGTCAGCTTCTTGTTCAGGTAGGCCACCTCATCCCCGGGCACACCCACCACCCGTTTGATGTAATCCAGGCTCGGTTTTGGCGGATAGCGAAACACCATCACATCACCGCGCTGCGGGGTGTTGTTGTCCAGTACCTTGATATTGAGCACCGGCAAGCGAACGCCGTAATGGAATTTATTGACCAGGATCAGATCGTTGACGAGCAAGGTGGGGATCATGGAGCCAGAAGGAATCTTGAAGGGCTCAAACAGGAAGGAGCGCAACAGGAAAACCACCACGATCACCGGGAACAGGCCGGCGGTCCAATCCAGCCACCAGGGCTGCATGATGAGCCGGGTTCTGGCTTCGTCAACATGGTTGTCGACCTGGCTGATGCCTTTGCCGGCGAGCTCAGCCTGCCGCCTGGCAGCACTTTCCTCGAATGCTGCCGCCGCGCGGTAGCGCTGCGGCAAAAAGTAAAACCGCTCGGCCAGCCAGTAAATCCCGGTGACCACCGATGCCAGGAACAGCAGCAGGGAAAAGTTTCCGTCCACGACGCCGAAGTACCAGGCAGCGCCATAACCCACAAAGGCGGCCAGCACCACGGCCGTGATCGTGCTCATTGCGCCGCGCATCAATCTTCCACCTGCAAAATGGCCAGGAAGGCTTCCTGAGGGACTTCAACGGAACCGATTTGTTTCATGCGTTTTTTACCCGCTTTTTGTTTTTCAAGGAGCTTGCGTTTGCGTGAAATATCGCCGCCGTAGCACTTGGCGATCACGTTTTTGCGCAGCGCCTTGATTGTCTCACGCGCAATAATGTTGGCCCCGATCGCCGCCTGGATGGCCACATCGAATTGCTGCCGGGAAATGATCTCGCGCATTTTGGCCACCACCGCCCGGCCGCGGTAGGCCGAC
>NZ_JBFUGX010000699.1:0-2068 GCF_056402675.1 Polaromonas sp. P3_C2
CATGAGCAGCTGGATCGCAGCCGCCACCTCGTACAGCACCAACAACCGGATCATGATCCCGTTCTACGTGTACTACTCGATGTTCGGCTTCCAGCGTGTCGGCGACCTGGCCTGGGCGGCCGGCGACATGCAGGCGCGCGGTTTCCTGCTGGGCGGCACTTCGGGCCGCACCACGCTGAACGGCGAAGGCCTGCAGCACGAAGACGGCCACAGCCACATCCTGGCCGGCACCATTCCCAACTGCATCAGCTACGACCCGACCTTTGCCCATGAAGTCGGCGTCATCCTGCACCATGGCCTCAAGCGCATGGTCGAGAAGCAGGACAACGTGTACTTCTACCTCACGCTGCTGAACGAAAACTACGCCATGCCCGGCCTCAAGCCCGGCACCGAAGAGCAGATCATCAAGGGCATGTACCTCTGCAAAGAGGGGGCCAAGCTCACGCCGCGCGTGCAGCTGCTCGGCTCCGGCACCATCCTGCGTGAATCCATTGCCGCGCAAGAGCTGCTTGAAAAAGAGTGGGGCGTTGCCGCCAACGTGTGGAGCTGCCCGAGCTTCAACGAACTGGCCCGTGACGGCCAGGACTGCGAACGCTGGAACCTGCTGCACCCGACCGACAAACAGCGCGTGCCGTTTGTCAGCCAACAGCTTGAGAAGCACACCGGCCCGGTGGTTGCATCCACAGACTACATGAAGGCCTATGCCGAGCAGATTCGCTCCTTCGTACCCAAGGGCCGTACCTACAAGGTGCTGGGCACCGACGGTTTTGGCCGCAGCGACTTCCGCAGCAAGCTGCGTGAGCACTTCGAGATCAACCGCCACTACATCGTCGTGGCGGCGCTCAAGGCGCTCAGCGAAGAGGGCACCATCCCAGCGGCCAAGGTTGCCGAGGCCATCWAAAAGTACGGCATCAACGCCGACAAGATCAATCCGCTTTACGCTTGAGTTAAAACCCTGACGTAGCACCTGTAGCAACCGGAGACAAGAATATGGCAGTGGTAGACATTCAAGTTCCTGATATCGGGGATTTCGACGAAGTGACGGTGATTGAGCTGATGGTCAAGCCCGGCGATACCGTGAAGGCCGAGCAGTCGCTCATCACCGTGGAGTCCGACAAGGCCTCCATGGAAATCCCCTCCAGCCACGCGGGTGTGGTGAAGGAGCTCAAGGTCAAGCTCGACGACAAGGTCAAGCAGGGCTCCGTGGTCCTGACGCTGGAAGTGTCCGGCGCCGAAGCCGCCCCGGCTTCAACAGAAAAACCGGCTGCAGCGCCCGCTGCGCCAGCGCAAGCAGCTAGCAAATCTGTAGCAGCGTCGGCGCCTGCACCCGCAGCGGCCCCGGCAGCCTCCGGTCCGGTGGAAGTCCGTGTGCCCGACATCGGCGACTTCAAGGACGTGTCCGTCATTGAAGTCCTGGTCAAACCCGGCGACACCATCAAGGCTGAGCAGTCGCTGATCACCGTCGAGTCCGACAAAGCCTCGATGGAAATCCCGTCGTCCGCCGCAGGTGTGCTCAAGGAGCTCAAGGTCAAGATGGGCGACGTTGTCAACATCGGCGACCTGCTGGCCATCCTGGAAGGTTCTGCGGCTGTGAGCGCATCGCCTGCGCCCGCACCGGCCCCCGCTGCGGTGCCTGCCGCGGCATCTGCTGCTGCCCCTGCACCGGCAACCTCATCTGCTCCCGCGAGCCAGCCGGCCCATAACCCCACCACTGCGCCTCAGGGCAACCTGCCGCATGCATCGCCCTCGGTGCGCAAGTTCGCGCGCGAACTCGGCGTGCCACTGGCAGAAGTCAAAGGCAGCGGCCCCAAAGGCCGCATCACGCAAGACGACATCCAGGCCTTCACCAAGTCGGTGATGGACGGCAGCGTTCGCACCCAGGCGCAGGCCGCCAAAGCACCCGCATCTTCGGGCGGCGGCGCAGGGCTCGATTTGCTGCCATGGCCAAAAGTTGACTTCACCAAGTTCGGCCCGGTCGAGCGCAAGGACATGTCGCGCATCAAGAAGATCAGCGGTGCCAACCTGCTGCGCAACTACGTGATGATTCCGCACGTCACCAACCATGACG
>NZ_JBFUGX010000700.1:0-2064 GCF_056402675.1 Polaromonas sp. P3_C2
GTAGTTGCTGGTTCTTGCCCTGCCAGCTGATTTGCCAGGCGATGTCCAGCGACTGGCCAGGTGCTGGCATTTTTTCGGGTACCCAATAGGCCACCACGTTGTCATGGGTCTCGTCCGGCGTGGCAAATTGAAACAGCTCGACCCGGCCGGCGCCCCAGTCGCCCACGGGCGTGACCCAGGCGCTGGGCCGCGTCTCATAGCGGGCTTCGGTGTCTTCGTAGTTGGCAAAGGCGCGGTCGCGTTGCATCAGGCCAAAGCCCTTGAGCGACTTCATGGCGAAAGACGTCACCAGCGGGGAGGACGGATTTTGCAGGGGCCGCCAGAGCCATTCACCGGCACCCGTAGCCATCATCAGGCCATCGGAGTCGTGCACTTCGGGCCGGAAATCGCCGGGGCGGGGCTGGTTTTCGCCAAAGAAAAACATGCTGGTCAGGGGCGCGATGCCCAGCGAGGTCACGGGCGCGCTGTTGCCGGAGGTTGTGGCCGGGCGCATGAAGATGCGCGCCTGTACATTCGTGGTGGTTTGCTCGCCGGCCTGGATGTCGAACCGGTAGGCGCCTGTCATGCGCTCCGAATCCATCACAGCGAAGACGGTCAGCTGCTTGCTGTCGACTGCAGGTTTTTGAAGCCAGAAATCCGTGAAACGGGGAAACTCTTCCTTGGCTCCGCCCGCACCGCCTGCGGTGTCCACCGCCAGGCCGCGTGCCGAAAGGCCATAACGCTGGCCCGATCCCAGCGCCCGGAAGTAGGTGGCGCCGGTGAACACCACCAGCTCATCCTTGTAGGTGGGCGAGTTGAGGTTGCTGAAAAAGCGCGCGCCGCCGTGGCCCAGGTCACCCCAGGTCTCGGGTGACAGTTTGTTTTTTCCGAAATTGAATGTGGCGGGGTCGTAGGACAGGCGCTTCACGCCCGCTGTCGTGATTTCGTGAATGCGAACCGAATCACCGTGCCGGCCGACGTGGAAAAAATTCGCTTCAAAGGGAAGTTTGTCGGCGCGCCACAGCGTGCTGGCGGCGTTGAACCGGATGTCGCGGTAGTCGTCGTACGCCATCCTGGCGAGCTCGGTGGGCACCGCGTGGGACGCTTCGCGCCAGGGCGCTTGCGAGCGCTGGCGTGCGATAGCGGCCACATCGTCCAGATCGAAGGCACGTGCCTGGCCGGCCGCGAGCGTCAGTGCCGCAAGGCTCGCGCAGGCCGCGATACGGGCCTGCAGGGGAAAATTGAAGCGGCGCTTGGGGTCGCCGGAGGATGCCAAAAAAGGCAGGAAAAAAGCTGGCATGCCATGACTAGGGCAAACCCTGTGCCAGCTTCGAAAAATTGTTTTAAATCAACAAGTTGGGCGTGATACTTGATTTAACCAAATGTAATCCAGCTCAAAAGCGCCCAGAATCGCGGGTTTTGTCGCCGGTGAGCGACAACTTCCGCAGATGGCTCGATTAAATCGTTTTAAATCAAAGGCTTAAACCTGTCGCCAACCAGCGACGGCCCACGGCGGCACAGCGACAAACCCAGGTCGAACCGGAGCTCCTGGAGCCTGTTTACGGTCTAAACCTTGAAGTGTCCTGGCGTGAGCCCGTGCTTTTGCATCAGGCGGTAAAACTCCGTGCGGTTCCGGTCGGCCAGTCGGGCCGCATCGGCCACGTTGCCGTCTGTCAATTTGAGCAGCCCGACCAGGTAATCCCGCTCGAAGTGTTGCCTGGCTTCCGCATAGGTGAGCACTTGCACGCTGGGTGAGCGCAAGGCCCGCTGCACCAACGCCAGCGGCACCAGCGGGGTGGTGGACAGGGCACAAACCTGCTCCACCACGTTGTAAAGCTGGCGCACGTTGCCTGGCCAGGCGGCCGTGGTCAGGGCCTTGAGGGCCTCGGGTGCGAAACCGCTCAGGCGCTTGTCGTACTTGGCCGCCAGTTTGAGGAGAAAGTGGTTGGCCAGCAACGGGATGTCTTCGCGGCGCTCCGACAGCGGGGGCAAGGTCAGCGTGACGACATTGAGCCGGTAATAAAGGTCGGCGCGGAACTGGCCCTCAGCCATGGCAGCGTCAAGGTCGCGATGCGTGGCCGAGAT
>NZ_JBFUGX010000701.1:0-2061 GCF_056402675.1 Polaromonas sp. P3_C2
ACACCACCCACCACAATGCCCCAGGCGTTTTCCGCCACAGGCAGCACGGGCTCGGGAACTGCGAACAGGCTGCTGGGCGCGCCCTTCTTGTCTTTTTTGGGCTTCTTCAGCTGCCCGCCCTCGACGGTCACAAAGCTGGGGCAAAAGCCCTTCACGCAGGAGTAATCCTTGTTGCAGGTGTTCTGGTTGATGCGGCGCTTGCGGCCGAATTCGGTCTCCAGCGGCTCCACCGACAGGCAGTTGGATTGCACCGAACAATCGCCGCAGCCTTCGCACACCAGCTCGTTGATCACCACGCGCTTTTCAGGATCCACCAGGGTGCCGCGTTTACGGCGGCGGCGCTTTTCAGTCGCGCAGGTCTGGTCGTAAATGATCGCGGTCGTGCCCTTGATCTCGCGGAACTCGCGCTGGATGCGATCCAGCTCGTCGCGGTGGTGCACCGTCACACCGTCGAGCAGCGGCGCGCCGTCGTATTTCTGCGGCTCGTCGGTCACGATGACYAGCTTGGCCACGCCCTCGGCGCGCAGGCTTTGCATGATCTGCAGCACCGAATGGCCTTCAGGCCGTTCGCCGACTTGCTGGCCGCCCGTCATGGCGACCGCGTCGTTGTAGAGGATTTTGTAGGTGATGTTCACACCCGAGGCGATGGCCTGGCGGATCGCCAGCAGCCCGCTGTGAAAGTAGGTGCCGTCGCCCAGGTTGGCAAAAATGTGTTCGTCGGTCGTAAACGCCGCCTGGCCCACCCATGTCACGCCCTCGCCGCCCATCTGGGTGAAGGTGGAAGTGGAGCGGTCCATCCAGGTCGCCATGTAGTGGCAGCCGATACCGGCCACGGCGCGCGAGCCTTCGGGCACGCGGGTGCTGGTGTTGTGCGGGCAGCCGCTGCAAAACCAGGGTGCGCGCTCGCCGGTGTCGGCCTTGCCTGCGGTCAGGGCGCGCTCACGCCCTTCAATGATGGCCAGGCGCTCGTCCATGCGCGAGATGATGTCGGCGGGTACGCCCAGCTTCTTCAGGCGCTTGGCAATCGCCTTGGCGATGATGGCCGGCGTCAGGTCGGCCTTGGCGCGCAGCAGCCAGTTGTCGCTCGGGTTGGAACGGCCCCATTCGCCGCCCGACTGGTCGCCTTCGGGCTCGTCGAACTTGCCCAGCACATTGGGGCGCACATCGGCACGCCAGTTGTAGAGCTCTTCCTTGATCTGGTATTCGATGACCTGGCGTTTTTCCTCGACCACCAGAATCTCTTGCAGGCCTTCAGCGAAGTCGCGCGTGATGGTGGCCTCCAGCGGCCAGACCACGTTGACCTTGTGCAGGCGGATGCCCAACTGGTGGCAAGTGTCTTCGTCCAGGCCCAGGTCGGCCAGCGCCTGGCGCGTGTCGTTGAAGGCCTTGCCGCTGGCGATCAGGCCGAAGCGGTCTTTGGGGCCGGCGATGACGTTGTAGTTGAGCTTGTTGGCGCGGATGTACGCGAGCGCCGCATACCATTTGTAGTCCATCAGCCGGGCTTCCTGCTCCAGCGGAGCATCCGGCCAGCGGATGTGCAGTCCGCCAGGCGGCATCTCGAAATCTTCGGGGATGATGATCTTCACGCGATCGGGGTCGACCAGGATGGAGCTCGAAGACTCGACCACTTCCTGGATGGTTTTCATGCCCGACCAGACGCCGGAAAACCGGCTCATGGCAAACGCGTGCAAGCCCATGTCCAGGATGTCCTGCACATTGGACGGAAAGAACACCGGCAGGCCGCAGGCCTTGAAGATGTGGTCACTCTGGTGCGCGGCGGTGGAGCTCTTGGACACATGGTCATCGCCGGCGATGGCGATCACGCCGCCGTGTTTGGCCGTGCCGGCCATGTTGGCGTGTTTGAAAACGTCGGAGCAGCGGTCCACGCCCGGGCCCTTGCCGTACCAGATGCCGAATACGCCGTCGAATTTTTTGCTTTGCGGGTACAGGTCGAGTTGCTGGGTGCCCCAGACTGCCGTAGCGCCCAGTTCTTCATTGACGCCGGGCTGGAACACGATGTTTTGCGCAGCCAGGTGCTTTTTGGCAGCCCACAGGGCCTGG
>NZ_JBFUGX010000702.1:0-2050 GCF_056402675.1 Polaromonas sp. P3_C2
TGGCCGGGCTGGTACTGCTGATGCCCATGCTGTTCTGGATGGCCAACCGGCTGGCCAGGCCCCTGAAGAACCTGGTGCGCTCGGCCAGGCACATCCGGCAATTTGAATTCGACAGCGACATTCCCCAGGACAGCGACATCGCCGAGGTGCGCCGGCTGCAGGAATCGCTGGCGCTGGCACGCATCGCGTTGCAGGGCTTTTCGCGTTACGTGCCGCGGCCGCTGGTGCAGCATTTCATTGCCAACCGCCTGACGCCGCAGGCCGGCGTCGAGCAACGCGAGCTGGCGGTGCTGTGCGCCGCGCTGGACGACGACCACGCCACGGCCATGACCTGGTCGCCGAATGCCGACCACTACCTGCAGATCCTGGCGGTGGAAGTGGCGCAGGGCAAGGGCATGATGGACCGCTACGAAAGCTGCACCGCCGTCGCGCTGTGGAACACGCCGCTCAATGTGTCTAACCCGGCCGGTTATGCCTGCGAGGCGGCCCTGCGCGCGGTGGACTCCATGCAGGCGCTGGCCGAAGGCCTGGACGTGCCGGTCAAGCCACCGCGCTTTGGCCTGGATTTTGGCAATGCCACAGTCGGCAACTTCGGCACCTGGGATCACCTGACTTTCACCGCAGTGGGCGCACCGCTGGACCGGGCCCGGGCGCTGGCGCGCCAGGCCAATGCGCTGGGCGTGAACATCGCCGCCAGCCGCGCGGTGGCGCTTGCGGCCGCGCGGTTTTTCCGTTTCAGGCTGGTGGCCACAGTACCGCTAGGCCCGAAGGATGAGCTGTGCGAGGTGTATGAGCTCCTGGAAAGAATAGACCACGAACACCCTGCGAAACACGAGGGCGTGAGCCTGCCGGCCGTGTGAGCTGCAGGTTTGCACCGTCGGGTCCGCGTGGCTGTTCTTCATGTGAAAGAGGGGTCTTTATGGCCGGCAGATCAATGTTGACGCGCAGGCACTGGCTGCGCCAGGGTGCCGGCCTGGCCGGCGCAGCGACGGTGGGGCTGGCGCAGCTTGCCCGCGCGCAGGCAGGCAAGCCGCTCACGATGTCCTATGGCTGGGTTCCGTGGGCGGCGGGCAACTCGCCGATCACGCAGCACATGATCAACAAAAAGCTGATCGAAAAACACGCGGCGCAATTTGGCTACGACCTCACCATGGACTACCGCGCCTACCCCGCGGCAGCGCCGCAGGTCGAGGCCCTGGCCGCCGGCCAGCTCGACATGGCCATGTGGGGCAACACGCCGACGCTGCGCGCCATCGTGGCAAAGCTTCCTTTCAGCCTGGTGTCGGTGGCGGAAGGGCGGCTGCGCTTTTTGCTGTGCACGCGCAAGGACTCGCCCATCCGCAACGTGCAGGACCTCAAGGGAAAGACGGTCGGCACACTGGTAGGCGCTGACCCGTACAACGCGTTCACGCAAATCCTGCGCTATGAGCTGGGCAACCCCGACCCGGCCGCCCATGGCATCCGCATGGTGCACCTGCCCACCTTGCCCGAAGCGGCGCAGGTGCCCAGCGGCGTGGACGCCACATTGGCCGTGTACCCGGCCTTCCTGAAAGCGCAGGCCACGGGCACGGTGGCTGTGATGAACTCCTACGGCTACACCGAAGGGCATTACGACGGGCCAGCCGGCAAGGGCGCCGGCATCCTGCTGCCCTCGGTGAAGAATTCGCCTTTCTATCCAGACGGCTATTACCTGCATCGTTCCTTCCGCATCGTGCATAGCAACATCGTGGAAAAACACCCCAACCTCGTGCTGGCCTTTCTGCTGGCGCAGCAGGAGGCCGTGAGCGTTCTCAGCGAAGCCGACCCGGAGGCCGTCTCGCAGCTGGTCAAGTCCTACTGGGGCCTGTCGCCGGCGGATGGCGCCAAGGTGGTTCGTGACGAAGTCGTGTTCCGCCGCGGCTGGGCCTGGTCCACCGAAGGCGACGCGCTGGCTTTGTTCGCCACCTCCAAAATGATTGCGGGCGCAAAAATCATTCCGCAACCCCTGARCTGGGCGCAGGTGAAAAGTGTGTTCGTGYAAACYGCACCGMTCGCCAAACAGGCYTACGAG
>NZ_JBFUGX010000703.1:0-2048 GCF_056402675.1 Polaromonas sp. P3_C2
CCTCTCTACAGCTGGCCGGTCGGCGGAGCTGCGCGAGCCGTAAGCCCATACACTTGCTGCATCGCTAAGCACCGGTTTATTGTTGATATCTCCGCGCGGTGTACATGCAATCCAAAGAATGAAATTTTCTGCTGATACCTGGGCGGTGCCGGTCACCTTGCTTGTCTTGTTGCCTTGGCTGAATCCATTCGCCTTCGGCCCATCGCCCAATGTTGTTCCGTTATTGATAAGTCTCGCCGCCGTCGTTGGCCTGATTCTTCTCCAAGCCATCTTGCCGAGTATCGACAAAGCGGCAAGCGGCGCCCCGTTCAGCCGATACTGGGTCACCCCGGTTTCCTGGGCATGGATTTTGGCGGGAACGATCAGCAGTATTTTTGCGTTGTTGCAATATTCCGGTCATGCGAATGCTCTCACTCCCTGGGTGGCCAAGGCAGGCTTGGGTGAGGCCTTCGCAAATCTGCGCCAGCGCAATCAATTTGCCACCCTTATCAACATTGCCTTGGCTGCGGTGATCTGGTGTGCGGTGAAGGACTCTAAGCGTTCGACTGTGAGGGCGGGCGGTGGGCGGGCATTTGCATTCGTGGCGTGTGCTTGTGTGCTCGCGCTGGGTAATGCTGCTTCCTCCTCCCGTACGGGTATGGTGCAGTTGATTTTTGTCGCCGGATTGTGGTGGTATTGGGGGGCATCACGTCTGTCTTCTGCTCGCCGGCTGTTATGGGTATCGGCCGTTGTCTATGCACTCGGCACACTCCTCCTGCCATGGCTTTCTGGATTGGATCCGTCGCTGTATGGTGCCGCAGCCCGGTTTCTGGCTGGCGATGAACTCTGCGTTAGCCGCTTGACGCTCTGGTCAAATGTGTTGAGCCTTATTGCCCAAAAGCCATGGCTTGGCTGGGGCTGGGGTGAGCTGGATTACGCACATTACATTACCCTCTACAGTGGTCCGCGGTTCTGCCAAATACTCGACAACGCCCACAATTTGCCCTTGCAACTTGCCGTAGAGCTAGGGCTGCCTGCTTCGCTATTTGCCTGTGGCGCGTTTCTATACTGGGTGTTTCGGCGTGCGCCATGGCGCGAGACTCAACCGACGCGTCAGCTCGCATGGACAGTCCTTCTAGTGATTCTGCTCCACAGCATGCTCGAATATCCACTATGGTATGGCCCATTTCAGATGGCCTTCTGCCTTTGCATCGCAATGCTCTGGAGGCGGGAGAATGCGGTCCCGATTGTGACGAACCCGTCGAAATCACTGTTAATTGACCGTATATCAGCCGTAGGCATGACCCTGCTGGGGGGCGTACTTGCAATAGCTGTTATCTATGCTGCATGGGACTACCGCCGCGTCAGCCAGATCTATCTTCCTGTAGATGAGCGAGCTGCCAGCTATCGCAGCGACACGCTTGCCAAAATTGAAGGCTCGTGGCTATTCACCGATCAAGTGCGATTTGCCGAGATCTCTCTCACCCCGCTGACCCCTGCAAACGCCCAGTGGACATTTAATACCGCGAGCGCATTGCTGCACTACTCGCCGGAGCCGCGAGTCATCGAAAAGCTCATCGAAAGTGCAGTGATGCTCGGCTCTGATGATGTGGCTGTCGAGCAGCTGGCGCGCTACAGGGCCGCTTTCCCGACGGAGTACGCACAATGGACGCGGCAAAACAGCAAATTTGCACCGGGACAGGCTACTTCGACGGGAGCGGCGGCCAGATGAAGACGGTACTACAAGGGTTCGTGGACGAAACTGCCTGATTTGCCGCCGTGTTTTTCAAGCACGTGTATATCGGTGATGGTCATGCTCCGATCTACTGCCTTGCACATGTCATAGATGGTCAACAGCGAAATTTGCACTGCAGTCAATGCTTCCATTTCGACGCCCGTTGGGCCGACGGTTTCTACTGTTGCGGAACAGGCGATGYAGGAGCTTTTCTCATCCGGTGTGAATTCTATGGCTACCCGTGTCAAAGCTAAAGGATGGCACAGCGGGATCAAATCGCTGGTTTTTTTTGCTGCCATGATCCCGGCAACGCGTGCAATGCCCAGTACATCCC
>NZ_JBFUGX010000704.1:0-2044 GCF_056402675.1 Polaromonas sp. P3_C2
GGTCTGCGCTGTGACATCGCCCAGGCCGTTGGGGCTGTAAGTGGTGGCGAGGTTGCGGGGGTCGGTGACCTGGGTCAGGTTGTCATTGGCGTTGTAGGCGAAGCCGGTGGTGGTCGGCGTCGCACTTCCGGTGTTGGCGGGCTGCTGGGTCTGGATGGGGCGGCCCAGGCTGTCGTAGTAGGTGTAGCTGGCAAGACCATTGGGATCGACCACGGTGGTGGGCCTGCCCATGGCGTCGTAGCCGTATTGCCAGGTCAGGGTGCCGCTGTTGATGGCGACGGTGATGGAGCCAGATGTGGAAGGGTCGTTGTTGGTATCGCCTGCGTAGTCGGCGCTTAAGGCATGGCTGCCCAGGGCTAGGGCGTTGGTGGCAAGCGTTGCCACGCCGCCTGTCACGGCGCCGCTGCCCAGAGTGGTTCCACCATCCTTGAAGGTGACGTTGCCGGTGGGACTGGCGCCTGTGACGATGGCGGTCAAGGTGATGTTCTGGCCGACCGGCGCAGTCCCTGCGCTGCTTGAAAGCGCTGTGGTCGTGGGGGTGGCGGCCAGCGCCAGGACCGGAGCCAGGGCGATGAGCAGTGCCAGGCGGCTGAGCCAGGTGGTGACGGCTCTGGTGGAACTAGGGCTGCKCATGCGACCTCCTGYTKGGGTGATGGTTGTTGTGGTGTTCAATTGCTCGCTCCCGTGASTTGYTGGACCCGGTTCAAGGCGTCATACACCCGGGTRATGTTTCTTTGCAGRTTGCCCKRKGGGTCYTTGACCTGYTCGCCKGTCTTGTTGCCCATRGCGTCCAGGGTGTAGSTGAYGGTGTTGCCTTTGGCGTCCGTCACACCCGTCAGGCGCTGTGCGGCGTCGTAGCTGTAGCTCATGGTGCTGTTGTCGGGCAGCGTGACGCCTGTCAGCTGGCCGGCGTTGTCGTAGGTGTAGCTGGTGGTGCGGGCTGCTCCGCCCGGCGGGGTGACTGTCACGCTGCTGACCCAGCCTCGAGGCGTGTAGCTCATGTCTGTGACGATGCCTTTGGGGTCGACCATCTGTCGCACACGCCCTGCCCTGTCGTACAGCGTGAACTGGGTCACGTGGCCTGCTGCATTGGTGATCGACTGGAGATCGCCTGCTGTGTGGCCTACCGCATTTGGGTCAATGGTGATGGGTCCGCTATTGGGGAAGGCCTGTGCCGGTGGTGTGAAGTTGGTGGTGTACCGCGCAAATCCCTTGGTGATCCGCAAATCAGAGAGGTACCCATTCCAGCCACCAGCGCCGATCGAGTCGGCACCGATGGCAACATTGCGTGAAGAAGTATTCAGGCTGACGGAAAGAGCCGCAGAGCCAACACTCACGCCGTTGACGTAGAGGGTCACCAGGTTGCCATTGCGCACTGCGGCCAGATGGTTCCAGGTGTTCAGGGGTAGCGCATTGGGCGCATTGATAACTGCAACCAGTGAGCTACCAGCGAAGAACGCTGCCTGGGGGTAACCTCCAATAGTGAGCAATCCAAAGCTGGCGTTTCCATTCACACCCAGTTGGTACTGGCCCACGATGCTTTGAATTCCCGACGCATAGCCCGTGGTGTTGTTTGCTTGATAGACCCAGCTTTCAACGGTGAAGTTTCCCGCGTCAAACTGGAAGGATCCTGCGGCGGGTGTCGAGATATAGGAGCTTGCGCCGTCAAAGTAAATTGAACTACTGCCAAATTTGCTTTGGGCCGTGCTGATCTGCGCATTACCCGACACTGTCAAGGGTCTGGGTGACAGACTGCTGTCCACGATGGGCGAGCCGGCCGCACCAGTGCCGTTGAGCAGCAAGCTGACGCGGTTCCACTCGGGGTCTCCATTGGACACAGCTCCGCTGAAGCTGTTACTGCCATAGTAGGCGTAGGTCTGGCGGACGGCGCCGTTGACGCTCTGGGTCGCCACCAAGCCTTGTGCACTTCCACTGGGGACGTAGGTCCAGCTGGCGGTCCGTGCCACATTGGTAGCGGTATCTGTGACGGTCTGGCTCAGCTGGTTGCCCTGGGTGTCGTAGGTATACGTGGTCGTCCTTCCCG
>NZ_JBFUGX010000705.1:0-2030 GCF_056402675.1 Polaromonas sp. P3_C2
GGTGCAGGCCTACCTGAAACACGCGCGCTTTGAAGAGGAAGAATTCCTTCCGCTGGCCGAAACCATTCTCGGGCGCAACGGCAACCACATGGCTGCCCTTGGCCTGTCGCTTCACCTCAGGCATGCGCCCATGGTGGTGGGGCATGTCTAGGCGCTTGCGTGGCTGATGTGCGTTGCACCGGAATATTCAAGCAAAAACAGGCTGTAGCCCAATAAGGGAAAGCGCAAGCAGCTATTAAAAGTATAGCGTTCGGGCTCTGAAAACATGCCGCGTGGCGGCCGCCCTCAGCCCCGCAGCTGCTGCGCCAGCAGTACCGCGACGTGAATCGCCTCGCGCTGCGCRCCGTCCCTGATCTGGTGGCGGCAGCTGGTGCCGTCGGCCACCACAATGGCGTCGGGCTGCTTGCGCACCGCTGGCAGCAGGCTGAGTTCGGCCATCTGCATCGACACCTCGTAGTGGTTGGCCTCATAGCCAAAGCTGCCTGCCATGCCGCAGCAGCTTGACTCGATCAGCTCAGGTTTTGCGCCGGGAATCAGCTTGAGCACATCCATGATGGGGCTCACCGCCCCAAAGGCCTTCTGGTGGCAGTGGCCGTGCAGCAAGATGGGTTGGGCTGTCGCTTTCAGCCGGCCCTTGAGCTTGTCGAGTTTGCCGTCGGCCGCTTCTCGCGCCAGGAATTCTTCCAGCAGCAATGCGTGGCGGCTGATGGTGTGCGCCGCTTCGCCCAGGCCCATCACCAGCATCTCGTCGCGCAGTGTCAGCAGGCAGGAGGGCTCCAGGCCGACGATGGCGATGCCCTTTTCGGCAAAGGGCAGCAGGGCTTCCACCACCTCGCGTGCCTTGGCCCTGGCCCTGGATACCATGCCGCTGGCCAGGTAAGTGYGGCCGCAGCACAGGCTTTTGCCGTCCGCCACGGTTTTCGCGGCCACATGTACCGTGTAGCCGGCGGCCTGCAGCACCTTGAGCGCGGCCAGTGCGTTTTCTGACTCAAAGTAGCCGTTGAAGGTGTCCACAAACAGCACGACCGGCCGTGCGGCGGCCAGCACCTCTTCGCGGCTGGCGGTCGTGATGCTTCCTTTCGACGCCGCGCCGGGCTTGTTCAGGCGCTTCCAGAAGGTCTGGCGCGTCCATTGCGGCAGTGTGCGGCGGGCCGACAGGCCCATCAGTTTTTCGCTCCAGGCCGCCAGCACCGGCACCTTGTCGCGCAGGTTCAGCAGCGGCGCCAGGCGGCTGGCCCATTGGGCATAGTCGGGCAGGTACGCGACCATCTTGTCTTTGAGCGTGTAGCCGTGCTTGTGCTTGTAGTGGTGCAAAAACTCCACCTTCATTTTGGCCATGTCCACACCCGTGGGGCAGTCGCGCTTGCAACCCTTGCAGCCCACGCACAGGTCCATGGCCTCCTTCACAGCTTCGCTGGTGAAGGCGTCTTCGGCCTTCATCCCGTCCAGCTGCCCGCTCAATGCCAGGCGCAGTGTGTTGGCGCGTCCGCGCGTGAGGTGCTGCTCGTCGCGTGTCACGCGGTAGCTCGGGCACATGGTGCCGGCGTCAAACTTGCGGCAGTGGCCGTTGTTGTTGCACATCTCCACGGCCTTGGCAAAGCCACGGGCCGGGTCGCCGCCGCTGCCGGGTGCGCTGGTCCTTTCGGTGGCCGGGTCGTTCTGCACATCCCAGGCGCGCCAGTCCAGCGCGGTCTTCAGGGGAATGACACGGTAGCCCGGCGGAAACCGCATCAGCCGCGTGTCGTCCATCTTGGGCGGGTTGATCATGCGTCCGGGGCTCAGCAAGCCCGCCGGGTCCATGTATTGCTTGATGTCGGCGAAGGCCTGGCTGATCTCCGGGCCGAACTGCCACTTGATCCATTCACCGCGGCACAGGCCGTCGCCGTGTTCGCCGCTGTAGGCACCCTTGAACTTGCGCACCAGCACGGAGGCTTCTTCGGCAATCGCGCGCATCTTGGGCGCGCCTTCGCGCCGCATGTCCAGGATGGGCCGCACATGCAGCGTGCCGACGGAGGCATGGGCATACCAGG
>NZ_JBFUGX010000706.1:0-2029 GCF_056402675.1 Polaromonas sp. P3_C2
CGGTGGTCTGATGGGCATGCTGCGCGCCAACGTGCCGGCGATCTACGTCTACGGCGGCACCATCCTGCCGGGCACCTACAAGGGCAAAGACCTCAACATCGTCAGCGTGTTTGAAGCCGTGGGCGAAAACGCCGCCGGGCGCATGAGCGACGAAGACCTGCTGCAAATCGAGCGCCGCGCCATTCCGGGCACCGGCAGCTGCGGCGGCATGTACACGGCCAACACCATGTCCAGCGCTTTCGAGGCCCTGGGCATCTCACTGCCCTACTCCAGCACCATGGCCAATCCGCACGACGAGAAAATGAACTCAGCCAAAGAGTCGGCCAAGGTTCTGGTTGAAGCGATCAAGAAGGACATCAAGCCGCGCGACATCGTCACCAAGAAGGCTATTGAAAACGCGGTCGCCGTGATCATGGCAACCGGCGGCTCCACCAACGCTGTGCTGCACTTCCTGGCCATCGCCCACACGGCCGGCGTCGAGTGGACGATTGATG
This sequence comes from Polaromonas sp. P3_C2, assembly GCF_056402675.1. Lineage (NCBI taxonomy): Bacteria > Pseudomonadati > Pseudomonadota > Betaproteobacteria > Burkholderiales > Comamonadaceae > Polaromonas > Polaromonas sp. P3_C2. The sequence goes on from NZ_JBFUGX010000706.1 coordinate 495, forward strand.
ATTTCGAGCGCGTGCGCCAGCGTACGCCAGTACTGTGCGATTTGAAGCCCTCCGGCAAATACCTCGCCGTGGATCTGCACCGCGCCGGCGGTATTCCACAGGTCATGAAAACACTGCTGGCCGCCGGCCTGCTGCATGGCGATTGCCTGACGATCTCCGGCCAGACCATCGCCGAGACGCTCAAGGACGTGCCTGAAGTTCCGCGCGCAGACCAGGATGTGATCCGCCCCATCGACAAACCCATGTACGCCCAGGGCCACCTGGCCATCCTGAAGGGCAACCTCTCACCCGAAGGCTGCGTGGCCAAGATCACCGGCCTGAAAAATCCCGTCATGACCGGCCCGGCCCGGGTATTTGATGACGAACAATCAGCACTTGCAGCCATCCTGGCCGGCAAGATCAAGGCTGGTGACGTGATGGTGCTGCGTTACCTCGGCCCCAAGGGCGGCCCCGGCATGCCTGAAATGCTGGCCCCCACCGGCGCGCTGATCGGTGCCGGCCTCGGCGAGAGTGTCGGCTTGATCACCGATGGCCGCTTCTCCGGTGGCACCTGGGGCATGGTGGTTGGCCACGTGGCGCCTGAAGCTGCGGCTGGCGGCAATATCGCCTTCATCAATGAGGGAGATTCGATCACCATCGATTCGAAGCAACTCCTGTTGCAGCTGAATATCAGTGACGCCGAATTGGCCAAACGCAAGGTCGGCTGGAAAGCCCCCGCGCCACGCTATACCCGCGGCGTCCAGGCCAAGTTCGCTTTCAATGCATCAAGTGCCAGCAAGGGTGCGGTGCTGGACGACTATTGATTTGATCCGCTGAAGCGCAAAGAGCCCGTGAAGTTACAGACTTCACGGGCTCTTTGCTTTGGAGCCAGCTGCCAGTTGCAAAAACCGGGTAACTTGCCTGGCGTCTTAGCTAGTTGCGCTGTATCAGCTATTTCTTTTTCTTCGCCGAAAGCATACCCATGGCGTCGCGCTGCTTGTCGATGCGGTCTTGCCTGCGTTTGTCCATCTTGTCTACTTCCCTGCGCTTGGTATAGCCCGATGCATCCGCCCACCACCACCAGAGGGCTGCAAGCACGAATGGAGAAAGCACAATCCACCAGCTTAACGTGGCAACGGGCCCGATTTCGAGATACTTCAGTGCCAACGCAACAATTCCAACCAATAGAAAAAACATCTGTAACTCCTCTGAATGTGTGGTGGTCTGGCCGGGTCAACCCTTGAAACCCGGGTCAACCGGCACCACTACAATGACGTTAATTGACTGTAACCGAATCCACAACTCCCCACGAGGACAATCCATGAAACGCATTCTTTCGGTCATCGCTTCCATGGCTGCAGTTTTTGCAGTATCGACCCCTGCACTGGCGGATCTGCAACTGGCAACCGCAAAAAACTGCATGGCTTGCCACGCCGTTGACAAAAAACTGGTTGGGCCCTCCTACAAGGATGTCGCAGCCAAATATGCTGGGCAAAAAGACGCAGCCGACAAGCTCGCTGCCAAAGTCATCAAGGGCGGTTCAGGCGTCTGGGGCC
>NZ_JBFUGX010000707.1:0-2020 GCF_056402675.1 Polaromonas sp. P3_C2
TGGGAGCCGTGTCGCAGGGGTTGTAGGAAAACACCCTCCCTGACGCCTTTTGCCCGCCAGCCGTTCAGGCTTTGCCCGTGGAGCCGTACCCGCCTTCGCCACGCTCACTGGCGGGAAATTCCGCCACCACATTGAACTGCGCCTGCACCACGGGCACGATCATCAGCTGCGCAATCCGCTCCATCGGCTCGATGGTGAATGGCACGTCGCTGCGATTCCAGGCGCTGACCATCAGCTGCCCCTGATAGTCACTGTCAATCAGGCCAACCAGATTGCCCAGCACGATGCCGTGCTTGTGGCCCAGCCCCGAACGCGGCAGGATGAGCGCGGCATAGCCGGGGTTGTGCAGGTAGATCGCAATGCCGGTCGGTACCAGTTGCCAGGCGTTGGCGGCCAGCGTGAGCGGGGAGTCCAGGCAGGCACGCAAATCGAGGCCGGCACTGCCGGGTGTTGCATAGGCGGGAAGGTTGTTTTGAAGGCGCGGGTCGAGGATCTTGACGTCGATGTGCATGAACTATTTTTTCCTGGGTGGTTGATTTTTCTGGGCTTCTTCGGCCATTTGCCGCGCCAGCTCGCGCAGGCGCTGGACCAGCGCGCCGGATGAGTGACGGTTGGCCTGAAAGATTGCCCACGCCCCGTAAACCAGCAGCGCGGGCAGAAACAGGAAGCCCGCGCCGGGCACCACCTCGGACAGCACCTGCGTGGCGATCCACAGGATGACAACCCATTTGATGTGAGCGATAAAAGCGGCGCCGGAGCCGGCGATTGTCGCGGGTTTGGCAGCAGGCGTTGCGGGGCTTGCCGGAGACGGCGTGCGAAACGAAATCTTTTCCTGCGGCCTCGGCTGGTCTTCATGGCTGGCCGGCGCGTTCGCTTTTGTCAGGCGTTCCACATAGCTGACAAAATCGCCGTCTGGCGGTGTGTTCGAGGGAAGGTTCATGGTGCGGTCGCTTTCCCGTTGGACGGCGGCGCCGCCATCCGGGTCGCGATCTCGGCCACCAGCTGGCGCGCCAGTGAGAGCTTGGAAGCCCTGGGTAGCGCGGTGCTGCCTTGCGCATCCACCAGCAGCAAAGCATTGTGGTCCTGCCCGAAGGTATCCGGGCCAATGTTGCCGACCAGCAGCGGCACTTTTTTGCGCAGGCGCTTGGCTTCTGCGTTGTCAGCCAGATCATGACTTTCAGCCGCAAAGCCCACGCAAAACAGCTGGCCGGCCTGGGCTGCAGGCGACTGCGCGACAGTGGCCAGGATGTCCGTATTTTCGGTAAACACCAGCTGCGGCGTCTGGCCGGAGCCGTCTTTCTTGATCTTCTGCGTTGAAGGCGCTGCCGGCCGCCAGTCGGCGACGGCCGCCGTTGCTATAAAAATAGTAGCTGCTTGCGCAMGTCCTGTAACGGCTTCAAGCATATTTTGTGCAGATTTGACGTCAACGCGAGTGACCCCGCGTGGCGTGGGCAGCCCGACCGGACCCGCAACAAGGGTGACCTCAGCCCCCGCTTCGTGCGCAGCCCGCGCAATGGCAAAACCCATTTTCCCGCTCGACAGGTTGGTGACGCCGCGCACAGGGTCTATGGCCTCATAGGTCGGGCCGGCCGTGACCAGCACATGCTGCCCAGCCAGCACCTTGGGCGCAAAGAAGGCAATCAGGTCTTCGAGGATCTGCTCTGGCTCCAGCATGCGTCCGTCGCCGGTCTCGCCGCAAGCCTGGAAACCGCTGCCCACACCCAGTACCGTGGCACCATCAGCATCCAGTTGAATAAAGTTGCGTTGCGTGGCGGGGTGCGCGTACATCTCACGGTTCATGGCCGGGGCCACCAGCAGCGGGACCTTGTCGATGGGCCGGGCCAGGCACATCAGGCTCAGCAGGTCGTCGGCACGCCCATGAAGCAGCTTGGCCATGAAATCGGCGCTCATGGGCGCAACCAGGATCGCATCGGATTCACGCGACAGGTTGATGTGCGCCATGTTGTTCGCTTCACGGCTGTCCCACTGGCTGCTGTAGACCGGCCGTCCGCTCAGGGCC
>NZ_JBFUGX010000708.1:0-2017 GCF_056402675.1 Polaromonas sp. P3_C2
GCGCTGGCACACGAAATGCCGGCTTCGTCGCCATCGACGCTAGCCGACACCACCGCCATGGCCGATGCCTGATTCCGCGCAAAAACAGGCGCGCCAGGCGTTGGCCTTGCTCTGGTTGGTACCGGCGCTCTGGACAGTCAACTACATCGTGGCGCGCAAGGCGCCGGGCGTGATAGGCCCTTATCTGCTGGCTTTCGGGCGCTGGGGCCTGGCGGCGTTGCTTCTGCTGCTGCTTACGCGGTCCGAGCTGTGGCGCCAGCGCGGCCACATCGCCAAAGTGTGGTGGCAGTATCTGGTGCTCGGTACCTTGGGCATGGTGATTTGCGGCGCCTGGGTTTACCAGGGGGCGCGGTCCACCGGTGCGATGAATATCGCGCTTATTTATGCAGCGTCGCCGGTGCTGATAGGTCTGGGGGCAGTGATCTGGCTCGGTGAGCGCCTGGGCCTGCGCCAGGGCCTGGGGGTGCTGCTGGCCATCGCCGGTGTGGTGCACGTCGTGGTCAAAGGCCAATGGACCGCACTGGCTGGCGTGCAGTTCTCGGCAGGAGACCTGTGGATCGTGGCTGCCACGGTGTCATGGGCTGCCTATGCCTTGCTGCAAAAGCAGTGGCCCAGCCCGCTTGGCGCCACGGCCAGGCTGGCGGCCATCTGCGTAGGCGGTAGCCTGGTCTTGCTTCCCTTGACTGTTTGGGAAATGTCGCGGCCTGATGCCCTGTCGTTAAGCGGCTACGGGCTGTGGCTGATCGTGGTGGCCGCAATTGTGCCGGGGCTGGGCGCTTACTGGATTTACGGCTGGGCGCAAAAAATCCTGGGTGCCAGCCGTGTGGCAGTGTCGCTGTACCTGGGTCCTCTCTATGCGGCGCTGGCTGCCTGGGGCGTGCTGGGCGAACCGTTGGGCTGGCACCACGCGGTGGGTGCCGCATTGATACTGCCCGGCGTATTTTTTGTAACGGGCGCCGACAAAGGGCTGACTAAAAAACATTCAGGGCCGATACTGACAGAAGGCACTTGAAATTCCTGACACGCATTGGTGACTTCAGCTTGCGGTCTGCTGTTTGTCCATGCAACGCGTGTGTCTGATTTTTGTCTGTTGAATGCGCTTCGGCTTTGAAATGAATCACGGCCAGCGATTTTTCATTCTTCAACAAAACCTTCAAAGCTGCCAGATCGCCTGCGCACTCAGCTATTAAAAAGATAGCAAACTCAACGACCATGAAGACGGACGTGCGATGGTTCCGGCAAGGTGCACACACGCATACATATCGCCCGCATTCGTTAAAAAATACGCTGTACCTATTCGCGCATTTGGAAAATAATGGAAACGATTGTTCCCTGGAACTTTCCGTTGATGCTGCGATCTACCAATCGCATGGTGTGAGATAACAGTCGATGCATTGCGCGGAATCTGAAGCAGATTTCCATCATGAGTCGGGGTGCTTCGGTTCCCGCGCGCAAAGGAGGCTTTATGGATGTCGTCCGTAATTTTCTGACGCGTTATGAACAGACGCGAGAAGAGGAGTTGTCCATCGAGGACTACCTCGACGCCTGCAAGCGCAGTCCTCTCGTCTACGCCACCGCGGCTGAGCGCATGCTCGCCGCCATTGGTGAGCCTGAACTGCTGGACACCCGGCATGACCAGCGCCTGTCGCGTCTGTTCGGCAACAAGGTCATCAAGATCTACCCGGCGTTCCGCGACTTTTACGGCCTGGAGGATCCCATCGAACAGGTGGTTTCCTATTTCCGCCATGCTGCGCAGGGCCTGGAAGAGAAAAAACAAATCCTCTATTTGCTGGGCCCTGTGGGTGGCGGCAAATCGTCGATCGCCGAGCGGCTCAAACAGCTGATGGAGCAAGTACCTTTTTACGCCTTGAAGGGATCGCCTGTTAATGAGTCTCCGCTCAGCCTGTTCAATAATGCAGAGGACCTTCCGCTGCTCGAGTCCCAGTACGGCATTGCACCGCGTTACCTGCAGCGAGTCATGTCGCCGTGGGCGGTCAAGCGCCTCGAGGAGTACGGC
>NZ_JBFUGX010000709.1:0-2012 GCF_056402675.1 Polaromonas sp. P3_C2
GTTCACCTACCTTCTTTGTGGGCGACGACATGTATTTCGGCAACGACAGGCTTGCGCTTGTGCGCTCCGCCGTGTTGCGGGCCAGAGCAGGCGCCTAATGCGCTGCGGTTGACGCGCCGGCGCGCTCCAGCACATGGCGCGCCATGGACTGTGCCAGCTCCTGCTCACCGAGGAAGACCTTGCCGGCCTTCTCGTTGTCGAGCAGGCGCGCCTCGGCCTCGTTGTGGGTGCGCACCACGGTTTCGATGGCTGGATTCAGTGAACGCGCAGTGGCGACCATACGCCTGACGTCCAGCGTGTCGGGTGTCGCAATCACGAGCATGCGCGCCTGCGCAATGTGGGCCTGAACCAGAACTTCCGCCTCCACCGCATCGCCAGACACGGCCGCAATACCCTGCTCCCGAAGCCGTTCCACTGCCTCGCGATTCTGCTCTGCCACCACAAACGGAATGTGATGGGCCTTCAGTGCATCGGCAATGCGCCGCCCTACCCGTCCGTAGCCCACCAGCACCACATGGTTCGACAAATACTTCTGGTCGGTCGTGGCCGGCAACTCGGCCGTCGGGTCATCGCGGGCCTCCAGCTTGCGCGCCAGAGGTGACTTTGCCAGGATCCATTGCTGCAAGGGTTCAACTGCCTTGAAGACCAACTGGTTTAGAGCAATCGAGATCAGCGCACCCGCCAGCACAAGGCTTTGCCCTTCAGGGGGCAGCAGGCCCAACGACGCACCCAGGCCCACCAGGATGAAAGAGAACTCCCCGATCTGCGCGAGACTGGCCGAGACGGTGAGCGCGGTGTTCAGCGGATAGCGAAATGCCATCACCAGCAAGCCGGCCGCCAATGTCTTGCCGACGATGATGATGCCCACCACGGCCAGCACCTGCAGTGGCCGCTCCAGCAATACCCAGGGGTCGAACAGCATGCCCACCGATACGAAAAACAGCACGGCGAAAGCGTCGCGCAAAGGCAGCGACTCTTCGGCCGCCCGGTGGCTGAACTCGGATTCGCGCATCACCATGCCGGCGAAGAAAGCACCCAGGGCGAAAGACACGCCGAACAGCGCCGTCGCGCCGAAAGCGATGCTCACTGCGGCGGCCACCACGCACAGCGTGAACAGCTCGCGCGAACCGGTGCGCTGCACCTGCCACAGCACCCAGGGAAAGAAGCGGCGCCCCACCACCAGCATCAGCGCCACAAAACCGCCCACTTGCAGCAGCGTAATGCCCAGTGTTTTCCACAGCGCATTGACATCGGCATCGACCTTGCCCGACAGCCAGCCGCCCAGCGGCGGAAGCAGCACGAGCACCAGCACCATGGCCAGGTCCTCCACGACCAGCCAACCCACGGCAATCCGCCCATTGACCGAGTCGAGGATGCCGCGGCTTTCAAGGGCCCGAAGCAGCACCACGGTACTGGCGACGGACAGCGACAGGCCGAACACCAGCGCTCCCCCGAGATTCCAGCCCCACCAGTGCGCGAGGCCCATGCCGAGCGCGGTGGCGACCGTCATCTGCACGATGGCGCCAGGCACCGCAATCTTGCGCACCGCCAGCAGGTCGTCCAGCGAGAAATGAAGCCCGACTCCGAACATCAGCAGCATCACCCCGATTTCAGCGAGCTGGCTCGCGATCTCCGCATCCGCTACAAAGCCGGGAGTGAACGGCCCGATGATCACACCCGCGAGCAGGTAGCCCACCAGCGCGGGCAAGCGCAGCCGCACGGCAAGAAAACCAAAAATCAGGGCCAGGCCCAGGCCGGCGGCAATCGTGCTGATCAATGAAACGCTATGGGGCATGCAGGAGGATTCCTTCTCGAAAGCGAAAAGCGGTTAAGAGTCGTTCGGACTCCAGGGAAGGCCTGCGACACAGCCCGGTGTGCGGGCTGTCCCGTCGAACGTGTCTGTTTAATTTACTACAGACGATTGAAGTGACCCATTGCGAAGTCCCCACGCGTTTGACGGCTTTGCAGGTTGTTTGCGACAAACAGCCGGGCACAAAAAAACCCGCCGTAGC
>NZ_JBFUGX010000710.1:0-2001 GCF_056402675.1 Polaromonas sp. P3_C2
GTGGCCACCACGCGCCGGCGCGAGCCTACCATCGCATACAACATCCAGCCGAGCAGCACGCCCAGGCCACGCGTCCAGGAAAGCGGCAGCAGCGCCAGCACCCGCATAAAGAAAATGCCGCCGCGGGTCACGATTCGGCTGGCCAACTGGCGGGGAGTCTTCAAAGGGGAGTTTCCTTGCGAGGTGTCTTGTAGCGTGCATAGCCCCACAAATACTGGCCAGGCTGGCTCAGCACAATGGCTTCGATCGCCCGGTTGATCTGTGTCACCCCATGCAGCAGGTCGGCGCGCGCGCCGGAATCTGAGGCGTCCATCCCCTGCACCGGAGGCCATATCTTGAGGAAATACCCTTTGCCGCGGGCCAGGCGCTCGCAACTGACGGGCAGCAGCACCGCACCGCTTTGCAACGCCAGCCGCGCAGCCAGTGTCATCGTGTAGGCCGGCTTGCCAAAAAAAGGCGCCCACACGCCCAGGCCTTCGGGCGGCACCTGGTCCGTCAGCAAAGCCACGGCCTGATTGGCTTTGAGGGTTTTATGCATGAGGCGGATGCCGCTTAAGGAAGCGGGCACGACGGTGAGATTGGCCCGGTCACGCGCCAGGCGTTCCAGCCGGGCCAGCCAGGCCTTGCGCGCGGGCCGGTAAATCGCGGTAATGGGCCCATACAGCTCGGCCAGCGCTTGCGGGCCCAGCTCGAAGCTGCCGCAATGGGGACCAAAAAAAATCACCCCGCGGCCTTCGGCGAAGGCCTGCTCCGCATGCACCTGGCCTTCGATGCGGACATTACCCAGGCAGGACTCCGAAGCCGGCCGCATCCACAGCTTGGGTAGTTCGGCAATAAAGCGCCCAGCCTCGGCAATCGCCGGGCGGGCGACCGCGAACGGCAGTCCGGCCTGCGCCACATGTGCCCTGAACTGGGCGCGGTAGCGCGGACTCAAGCCCCACACCAGCCAGCCCAGCATGCCGCCCAGCGCATGCAGGGCGGCCAGCGGCCAGAGGGAAAAGAAGCGAAACAACCAGGGCATGAATCAGGTGAAAGGGGTATCGAAAGGTTACGCCGGCCAAAAACCAGCCGTCATATAATGCAGGCTGTCGCCGAGTTACTGAACTACTTGCAGGGCGACATTAAACCAAACTGCTAAAGCGTTCGCCGAGGCATTCCAGCCGGCAACGCGCCGACAAACTTCATGGAGTGTACGCAATGGMGAACGATTTTCTCTTTACATCCGAATCCGTCTCTGAAGGCCATCCCGACAAGGTCGCCGACCAGATTTCCGACGCGATCCTCGACGCAATTTTCAAGCAGGACCCACGCAGCCGCGTCGCCGCCGAAACCCTGACCAACACCGGCCTCGTCGTGCTGGCCGGCGAGATCACCACCAACGCGCATGTCGACTACATCCAGGTCGCGCGCGACACCATCAAGCGCATCGGCTACGACAACACCGAGTACGGCATCGACTACAAGGGTTGCGCCGTCATGGTTTGCTATGACAAGCAGTCCAACGACATCGCCCAGGGCGTAGACCATGCCAGTGACGACCACCTGAACATCGGCGCCGGCGACCAGGGCCTCATGTTCGGCTACGCCTGCGACGAAACGCCCGATCTGATGCCCGCGCCGATTTACTACGCACACCGCCTCGTCGAGCGCCAGGCCCAGCTGCGCAAGGACGGCCGCCTGCCTTTCCTGCGCCCCGACGCCAAGAGCCAGGTCACCATGCGCTATGTGGACGGCAAGCCGCACAGCATCGACACCGTGGTGCTGTCGACCCAGCACAGCCCCGACCAGAGCGAAACTGCCCACAAGATGAAGGCCTCGTTCACCGAAGCCATCATTGAAGAGATCATCAAGCCCGTGCTGCCCAAAGAGTGGCTCAAGGACACCAAGTACCTGATCAACCCGACCGGCCGCTTCGTCATCGGCGGCCCGCAGGGCGACTGCGGCCTGACCGGCCGCAAGATCATCGTCGACACCTACGGCGGCGCCTGCCCGCACGGCGGC
>NZ_JBFUGX010000711.1:0-1985 GCF_056402675.1 Polaromonas sp. P3_C2
GCCAGGAACAATGTGAGTGCAGCAATCAGGACGAGAGGCTGGTATGGCGCAAACGGGGAGAATAAAGGCGAATGGACAATGCGAGACTTGGGCATGCTGATCCTCAAAATTTGGGAAAAAAGCGGAAAACGGAATATGTGAGCGGCATTTGATGCAAGTCATCGTTTTGCCGAAAACAAAAAGAATAAGGGTTTTTACGAGTGATATAGTTTACATACATTTGTGAATGTATACGACAACCCGTTAAATTGACTTGCAGGAGACATGGATTGGCCCGTCGGACAAAAGAAGAAGCCATGGCGACCCGGCACAAGCTGCTGGATGCTGCGGAACACCTGTTTCAGGCGCAAGGTGTCTCACGCACAAGCCTGCAGGACATTGCACGCCGCGCAGGCGCTACACGCGGTGCTGTCTACTGGCATTTCAAGGACAAGGCAGACCTGTTCAACGCCATGATGGAACGGGTCACCCTGCCCATGGAAAACGCGTTCAACCAGGAAATTGACCCGCAGCAACATCCGGGCGAGGACCTCCTCAATCCGATGGACAGGATACGACGTTCCACTGCCAACGCGCTGCGACAAATTGTGACTGACGCGCAAACGCGGCGCGTGTTTGAAGTGGCGACCCAGAAGGTCGAATATGTGGAAGAACTCCAGGCGGTTCGCCTGCGTCACCTGGCAGTGCGCGGTGGTTTTTTATCCGGCATCCAGCAAAGCATGGAGGCGGCAACTGCACAGATGCGCCTCCAGTTACCTGCGCCGGCTTCAGCGGCGGCGCAGGGGCTACATGCGCTGATCGATGGCCTGATACAGAACTGGCTGCTGGATCCGGGGGCTTTTGACCTGTTGGAGGTCGGCCAGCATGCGATTGATGTTTACCTGAGGGGACTCGGCTTTCCTGGCTCACCTGCAGCTTCAGGCTCGCCCAAGCCGGCTTAGTGCAAATGCCGGGGCTTGCGGCCACCGCCGCCATGGCCCGAACCGCCCGGCGGTCCGCCCAGGCCGCGCGGCGGTTTACCGAGTTGCATCGAGTTCACCAGTGCATCAAAGCGCTGCTCGAACAGCTTGTCGACAGCCGCAACGACCTCACCGAGCTCTGATCCGTCAAAGTGGCGCTCCATCAGGCCGATCATGTCCTGGACCAGGAGATCGCGCTGCACCTGCATGATGGCTGCCGGCGTGGGGCCCACAAAATACATCGCGAAATCATCACGGGCCTCCTCATCGTCGGCACCTTCATCTTCGTCAAAGTCGGAGTCATAGAAGGTCACTTCGATGGGAGCGCCCGCTTCCGCGAGGTCGTTCAGGCCCATGCACATTTCGTCAAGCGCCTGGCGAAAATCTTCGTCACCAGGGACTGTCCAGCACATTTGCAGCAAATGTTTTTGCGCGTCGAACCGGATGCCCGGCTCTTCCTCATAAGCGCTGGCAGCACCGGCCGCCAGGGACTTGGAGCCGGTGTACTTCCACAGCGGCTTGAGGGCCTCCTGCAGCTGTTCAAAATTAACGTCCGCGCGCAATGGCACTTCGCCGTGGACGTGGATCTCAAAAGGTGTGTTGTAGCGGGACATGATGGAATTTATCTTACCCAGTTTTCAAAAGCGCGCCCGGCGCGTGGGTGAGCCGCCCAATCGTGGTGCCTGAGACCGGAATCGAACCGGTACGCCCGTTATTCACGAAGCGGCGGATTTTAAGTCCGCTGTGTCTACCTATTTCACCACTCAGGCTCAAACGCCGTATTCAAACGTCCGGCAGCGTATTGTCAAACAAAAAAGCCCCATAACTGGGGCTGGTTGCAGGGAGCTGTGATGGAGGCGCGGGCCGGAGTCGAACCGACCTACTCGGATTTGCAATCCGGTACATAACCGCTTTGTTACCGCGCCGTATTCTGTCTGCCTGATAAAGCCCTACGGCTTTACCCAATAATCCAACGAAACCCCCAATGAAAAAGGACAGCATTTTTAAAGTGCTGCCCTTTGAATT
>NZ_JBFUGX010000712.1:0-1969 GCF_056402675.1 Polaromonas sp. P3_C2
GGCATCGAGCTCGGCAAGATGTTTTACTGGAACCGTACCGCCAGCTCCATCGAGTCCCGTGTGCGTGCCAACCGCATCAAGGTACGGCTCTTGGGCACCTTGCTGGCCATGTTCATTGCCGGCGGCCTGGTCGGTGCGGCCGGCTTCAAATACGTCGGTTTCATCTGGGTCGTGCCCCTGGCCCTCATGCTGTTGACCTTGTCCTTGCCGCCGCTGTATGCGGATTTCCAGCGCGCTGCCCGGCGCAAGGCCCTCGCTCTGGCCCTGAAAGAAGGGTCCTGACGCCATGCAAACCCACCTCGCCCCTGAATTCAAAAACACCGCTGACGGCCTGGAGGCTGAAGCCATCCTGCGCAAATGTGTGCATTGCGGTTTTTGCACGGCCACCTGCCCCACCTACCAATTACTGGGCGACGAGCTTGACGGCCCGCGCGGCCGCATCTACCTCATCAAGCAAGTGCTGGAGGGTGAAGCGCCCACACGCAAGACCCAGCTGCACCTGGACCGGTGCCTCACCTGCCGCAACTGCGAAAGCACCTGCCCCAGCGGGGTGGAATACGGGCACCTGGTGGATATCGGCCGCAAGCTGGTTGACGAGCGCGTGCCGCGCCCGGCCGGTGAGCGTGCCGTGCGCTGGGCTCTCAAGGAAGGCCTTCCGTCGCCGCTTTTTGCGCCCGCCATGAAAGCCGGACAAGCCGTCCGCGGCCTCTTGCCCGCATCGCTCAAAAACAAGGTACCGGCCAGGCAGGCTGCCGGCCCATGGCCCGCGCGCCAGCACGCCCGCAAGATGCTCATGCTCGAAGGCTGCGTGCAGCCCGCCATGATGCCCAACATCAATGCCGCCACGGTGCGCGTGCTTGACGCCGCCGGCATACAAACGGTGGTGGCGCAAAAAGCCGGATGCTGCGGCGCCGTCAAATTCCACCTGAACGACCAGGAGGGCGGCAAGGAAGAAATGCGGCGCAACATCGACGCCTGGTGGCCGCATGTGGAAGCTGGCGAGGGCGCGGGTGTTGAGGCGATTGTCATGAATGCTTCGGGCTGCGGGGTCACCGTCAAGGAATACGGCCACATCCTCAGGGACGATCCCGCCTACGCGGCCAAAGCCGTACGCATCAGCGAACTCACGCGCGACCTCAGCGAGCTCATGCCGGAGCTGGTCGGTGAGCTGCAGGGCAAGGTCACGGCACGAACCGGCACGCTGGCGTTTCATCCGCCCTGCACGCTGCAGCACGGCCAGCAGCTGCGCGGCGGGGTCGAGACGCTGATGGGCACATTGGGTTTTGACGTAAAGCTGGCCGCTTGCGAAGCGCACCTCTGCTGCGGTTCGGCAGGCACCTACTCCGTGCTGCAGCCCGACATCGCGTATCAACTGCGCGACCGCAAGCTCGGCAACCTGCAAGCCGCTGCACCCGAAGCCATCATCTCGGCCAACATCGGCTGCATCACCCACCTGCAAAGCGGCACGGCAACGCCGGTGCGGCACTGGGTGGAGGTGCTGGACGCAGCACTAACTCCCACGCAGGCTTCCTGAGTCCCCGATTTTCGGTTTGGGCTGTGCCGTTCAGCCGTAGACAGCCAGGCCCAACAGCTGACGGGCACCCTCAATCAGCAACGCGCCGACGCAACCGGTGAGCCCACCCCAAAAAAGCCACCACTCCTTGCGCCCCGAAAAACCGAAAGCGGCAATCACACACGAAAGTGAGATGAAAAACAGGGCTGCAAAGAATGAGTCTGGTGGAAGCAGCGCTAATATGCCGCCCGAGCGCCCGGGGCGGTAGACGTAACGCCCGGAAATCAGTATCCATACCCCGACCGCTGCAAAACTCAACGGTAACAAGGGGCCAAGGTAGCGTGAAACAAACGAGGGCTTCTTAGCAGGTTGATCTGGCATAGCGAGCCATTATCGCGATCGACAAGGGAAGGCTACTGACATCACGCTGTCAGTAGCAGGTCAGCACCATCATGG
>NZ_JBFUGX010000713.1:0-1960 GCF_056402675.1 Polaromonas sp. P3_C2
CGCCTGTTTCGGGGCTGATCCATAGCATCATGCTGCGGGCGTTTTCGTACATCGCCCATTTGGCCTCGTCGTGCCAGAACGGATAAGGAAACTGGCCCGGCGGCAGGCGGTTGCGAAAGGCCGCCTCAAGCCGCACCAGGAACATCTTCTCGTCGGCCACCCACTCCACGGTATGCCGGCCGTTGAACATGAAGAGCGGCGCATACATGCCGGTCCAGGCGTCAGGGGCGAACTGGGTCAGGTTGGTCTGGCGCAGCGTGGCGTTGTCTTTTTTGTTTTGCCGGCCCCATAGCACGATGGGCGCCACGTGTGCACGCAGCTGGCTCGGCCCGAACAGTGTTTGCCGGCACTGGGTGTAAGCGTTGACGTCACCGGCCGGCGCCAGCGGGCAACTGCTGGCGAGCTCTGCGGAAATTTCGGCCGCAGCCTGCGCGATGTTGGGCGGTATCGCCCTTTTTTCCTGGGCTTGTACGCCGCAGGAAAATGCCAATATGGCGGCCAGCAGTCCGGCCCGCCATGGCGAAAGTGAAAACAGACGTGCTTGAATCAACGTACCCATTTTTTACTCCCTCGTGTAGTCCAACAAATCCAGGTAGTCCTTCCGTTCAGCTCTGGCCCATGCCTTCACGCCCATCGAAGCCATCACTGCTGCGCTTTCTGAATTGGTGGCCAGCAGCGCGTCGCGCAGCTGCTGCACCATGTCCGCGGCCAGGCTGGGACTGGCAAGCACCGACCAGTTCACCACCGGCTGGGTTTCAGCCACCACGCGCCCGCCCTCTTCCACCCACTTTTTGGCAATGGTGGGATTGACCACGCCGATCTGGCCCATTCCGGACTTCACAAACTGCGCGACTTCTTCCTGGAAGCGAACGTGTGTCACGCGGACCTGCCCAAGTTTTTGCCGCCGCAGTTCCGCCAGGGCCACCGCACTGGTGGCGGCAGACTCGTCGGGCATGATGACTTTTGCATCAGCCGCATCCGCCAGGGTTTTAATGGGCGAATCCTTGGCCACGATGAAGGCCGCCTTGTAGGGGTCGGCGCGCCGCACCACCGGCTGGTAGCCGTTGTCACGCACCAGCTTGGCCAGCTGGTTGACGGATTTTCCGAAGACAAACTCCGGCTTGCTGGCGCCTTGCGCCACCGCCATGAAGCGCTTGATATCCACCATGGGCTCCACGACGATAGGCCGCCCCTTGAGCTGGGCGCTGATGAAGTCGGCGGCAGGGCGATAACGGTTGGTCAGCAAAAATGAGTTGGTATCTCCCCCCACCGCTTCATTGACCAGCAACCGCCAGTTCGCGCCACCTGCGGGTTTTTTAGCAGCAGAGGCAGCGGCAGCAGCAGCAGCCTGGGCCCAGGCGCTACCCGGCCCACCCATACCCCCTGCGAGGGCGCCCAGGCCCAGGATTGACAACATCTGACGGCGAAGCTGCGAGGAAGGTGTTTTCATGAAAACCTTGTTTTGGAAAGCCCACTGACCCAGTACATCGTTGCTGGATGACTTCGGCTACTGCCCCAAGGCTTTGTCAAGGCTTCGGAACTGCACGGCCTTGCGGCTYAATCCTTGTCACCTACGCAAATACACTCTATGGACCGGCTGCAAAAATAGTCAAAGGCAGTTCATGGCACCCGCCCTGTCAGGGCTGACAGGTAAACCCCGGCAAAGGCACCTGCGCGGCGAGCCCCGGCTTCAAGCAATGGCAACGGTCCGGGTCAAACGTAAACAGCTGTAACGCCTTTAACCCAGCCCAAAGACTTGTTGATGGCCGGGACTACGGCGTGCAATACGCCACCTTTTAATAACCGCCTCTGGGCATCTTCCCGGTCAGGCCGGCCAATATGCGGAAGACCGGCAAGGCCGTGCGCCCAAAAAATACGGATGCCAAAACATCACAAAATGCATCCTGTGAGTAATCCCAGTGTGCGAAAACTGACAGCGCCTGAACGCGGCAGTTGTTGC
>NZ_JBFUGX010000714.1:0-1956 GCF_056402675.1 Polaromonas sp. P3_C2
CTGATGGACAACATGAACAACCTAGCGCTGGATTTCGAGCGCAAGCGCCAGTTCAACAAAGCTCAAGCCGTGTACGAGTACATGGCCACCTACAACAAGAACCACAAAGACCTGCAGTCCAAGCTTAATCGGGCCAAAAACCTGTCGGAAACCGTCATTTTGGGCGGTGGCGGCGCGCACCCGGGCGGGACCATGCTCCTTGACGGTGGGGGTGTTGAAAAGCCCATGTTGGGTCGCTATCAAGTCGAAAAGGAATTGGGCAAGGGCGCCATGGGCGTGGTGTACCTCGGCAAGGACCCAAAGATTGGCCGTGTCGTCGCCATCAAGACTATGGCTTTGAGTCAGGAGTTCGAGGGCGAGGAGCTTGACGATGCGCGGGAGCGCTTCTTCAGGGAAGCCGAGACCGCTGGCCGGCTGCAGCACCAGAACATTGTCACGATTTTTGATGCGGGTGAAGAACACGACCTGGCATTCATTGCCATGGAGTTTCTGAAGGGCAAGGATCTGGCAGATGTCACCAAGGACGGCCATTTGTTGCCGGTCCCGAAGGTCCTGTCCATCGTGGCACGGGTGGCTGAAGCCCTGGCTTACGCACACAAGCAGAATGTGGTGCACCGGGACATCAAACCGGCCAACATCATGTATGAAATCGAAAGCGATACGGTGAAGGTGACCGACTTCGGCATCGCTCGCATTACGGATTCAAGCAAAACAAAGACCGGTCTTGTATTGGGGACGCCCAGCTTCATGTCGCCGGAGCAGATTGCAGGTAAAAAAGTCGACGGGCGCTCGGACTTGTACTCGCTGGGTGTCATGCTGTTTCAGATGCTGGCTGGCGTGTTGCCATTCCGTGGCGATTCCATGGCCGAACTGATGTACAAGATCGCGAACGAAGAAGCCCCCGATATCCGTATCATCCGTAAAGAGCTGCCGGCGCGACTGGCCGAGATTGTTGCGCTGTCTCTGGCCAAGAAGCCGGAGTTGCGGTATCAGGATGGTGATCGATTGGCGACAGATCTGCGCGCTGTCATTGCCGCAATGGAAGGTACTGCACCGGCCCCATCGTTTGCGCCTCAACAGGGTGCGCCAGCAGCCCAATTTGACGCCACGGTCGTGCAATCAGCGACTGTACCAGCTGCTGGCCCGAAGACCTATGATGCGACCCAGGCCGTGAATGTCGACGGCACGCAGACATTTGAGAAAACCGTGGTTTCCAAAGCACCTGCTGCCGATACCGACACCCAGTGATCACACGAACAAGATGAACTACGAGATTTGTACACATACCGACCCGGGGTTGACGAGGGACAACAACGAGGATGCGGTTGCTTTTGATGCTGCGACGCGGCTTTGCATCCTGGCGGACGGAATGGGTGGCTATAACGCAGGCGAAATTGCAAGCGGCATGGCTGCCGCTTTCATCAAGTCGGAAATGGGCCGTTGGCTTTCCCAGGCGGGCAGGCATGCCAATGCCAAGGAAGTGCGTCGGGCTTTAGAAATCTGCGTGGAAAATGCCAATCATTCGATCTTCAACGCGGCGAACTCCAACCCCCAGTACGCGGGTATGGGTACCACGCTGGTGGTGGGGGTGTTCCAGGACGGGCGACTGATGCTGGGTCATATTGGCGATTCCCGTTGCTATCGTCTGCGCGGCCAGGAGCTGCAGCAAATCACCAAAGACCACTCGCTGCTGCAAGAACAAATTGACGCCGGGCTGATAACTCCCGAGCAGGCACTGACTTCCCTGAACAAGAACTTGGTCACACGCGCCTTGGGCGTCGAAGACACGGTGCTGGTTGAGGTCAATGAGCATCGTGTGGACGCGGGGGACCTTTATCTGATGTGTTCGGATGGGCTCTCGGACATGGTTGCGGATCCGGGCATTGCGGCTATCCTTACAGGCGCAGGGACCTTGGAGCAAAAAGCGAAACAGCTGATTGTTGCGGCGAATGAGGC
>NZ_JBFUGX010000715.1:0-1955 GCF_056402675.1 Polaromonas sp. P3_C2
CATCACCGGCTACACCCACACCAGCAACGGAGTCCCGGTGCCCGCACTGGACCAGAGCTTTGGTTATGACAACCTGAACCGACTGATCAGCGCCACCTTGGGCAGCAGTGCGATCCAGTACAGCTATGACGCCACGGGCAACCGCACGGCCAAAGTCGTTGGCGGCACGAGCTACCCCAACACCATTGCCAGCACCAGCAACCGGCTGAACCAGACGCAGGACAGCACCGGCGTCGCCACCGTGGTGCACGATGCGGCCGGCAACATCACAAGCGACGGGGTCAATAGCTATAGCTACAGCGACCGCGGCAGGCTGGCCACGGTGACGAACGCCGGCGGCACGGTGAACTACAGTTACAGCGCCCTGGAGTTGAGGATGAGCAAGACGGGACCGACGGCCTTGATCCCAACCGGTGCGGCGTACTACATCTATGACGAAGAAGGAAAACTGCTCGGTGAGTACGATGCCAATGGGGTTCCCCAATACGAAACCATCTACATGGGCATGCCGGTCGGGGTGATCAAGCAGACGGGAACGGGAGCCGGAAGTGACATTGCCATCGGCCTGTACAACGTCTCGACGGATCAGCTCGGTGCGCCACGCATCATCACGCGGCAAATTGATGATGCGGTTGTGTGGCGCTGGGATACGGCGGARCCCTTTGGCGCGACGGCGCCTGATCAGAAYCCSRRMAGCCTGGGGRCCTTCRCMTWTAACCAGCGRCTGCCTGGGCARACCTTTGATGCCGAGAGTGGGYTGTTCCAGAACTGGAAYCGGGARTACAACCCGAGGATCGGGCGCTATATGCAGTCCGATCCCATTGGGCTTGGGGGTGGAATCAATACCTTTGCCTATGTGGGCGGGGATCCTCTGATGTTTGTTGATCCACGTGGGCTAAACCATGTACTTGGGGTGCTTGGGGTCGCATTTATAGCGTATGAGATTGCCAATAGTGATACGCCTCTGATCGGTGGCGGCGTTGCAAAAGCCGGGACGAAAGTGGCTGAAGCGTGTGTAGCAGAAGGGGTCAGAGTATCGAAAAAGGGCATGTCACTTGTTGAGGCGAACTTGGCAAGATTTGAACCAACCGCAGCTAACGTTGCAATGGTCGATAGGTTGAAGGAAAGCCTTCAAACGGGTGCGAGAGCGATAGGTGCAGATGCAAATTTTTACCTCCACGAGATCGCAGAAGGTACAGCGCGCAGAGCGGGATTGGCTTATGACGCGGCTCATGCGGCTGCGATTGAAAAGTACAGCATTTCACCTTTTTCTCTCTATCATCCAGAAGTGATAAAGAGTCTGCCTGGTGAGTTCAATAACGCGTGGAGAAATTTCTGGGGAATTCAATGAAGTCATTTAACCTGACTAAAGAGCGTAAGGCACGCGTTTGGCTGAGTGAACTACCTACATCATTTCAGACGGATGAGCTTTCATGTAAGAAGGTAGTGCAATGCGAAGGCAGCGTTCGCCCTTTGCGTACGACAATTGCCGTTGAGATTTTTGTACCTGCAGGCGGTCGATTCCTGTATGGGCTGCTGGGAATTCAGTCATTAGGTAAATCGGCGGATAAGACCAGAATAGAGATTCCGATCTTCTCTCGTCCACCGATAACCCACGTTAGCGATTCCTTGGCCGGCACGGTGGATAAGGTTGTGCCATGGATTGACGATGAATATCACGCTGCGATATTAGCGGGTATGAGCGCTGCGGTGGGAGAGTATGCGATAGTTCCTGAGCGCATCCGCATATGCTCCGGCCGGCAGGGGCTTGTTGGTTCTTCCCCAGAAATATTTCGCCGACTGGCATTTATCTGTATGACATTGCTGGCAATTCCAGAGGAAGATATTGGCTGGAAAACAGAAGAGCTTATTGATCGTGGCTAACCCGCGCGTGGGTGTAATAGCAATGCCAGCGCATACACCTGACCATAGGGGGATATAACGTCCTTCAAGAG
>NZ_JBFUGX010000716.1:0-1950 GCF_056402675.1 Polaromonas sp. P3_C2
GTTCCAGTGGGGCGAGCGCATGCTTGCGCACTACACCAAGAACCGGGTCGACCCGCAGACCAAGACGCTGATTTTCAGCGACGGCCTGACGGTGCCGCGCACCATCGAGCTGTTCCAGCAGTTCAGGGGGCGTTGCCAGCTGGCCTTCGGGATCGGCACCAACCTCACCAATGACCTGGGCTATGAGCCGCTGCAGATCGTCATCAAGATGATCCGCTGCAACGGCCAACCCGTGGCCAAGCTGTCTGACACACCTTCCAAGAACATGTGCGACGACGAAAAATACCTGGCATATTTGCGGCAGGTGTTTGAAATCGCCTCGCCTGCATAATCGACAGCCTACCTGGCTTATCTTGAAAACCCGCGCGTGACTATTGCAGGCGTTCCCCTAGATTTCGTATTGTTTGGCCTGACGCTGCTCGGCGTTGCAGTGTTCCACCATCACACGCTCAAGGTGGCGTTGGCGGGCCTGGCGGTCATCACGCTTTACAAGCTCGCGCTGGGTGATTTTTCAGGCGTGCCTGGTATCGGCGGCCTGCTGCAATTGCTCGCGCACGAGTGGGTGACGCTCGGCAACTTGCTGGGCCTGTTACTGGGTTTTGCGCTGCTGTCCGATCATTTTGAAAAGAGCGGTATCCCCGCACTGTTGCCGCGCTATCTGCCCGACGACTGGAAAGGCGGCTTTGTGATGCTGGTATTGGTCTTCGTGATCTCCAGTTTTCTCGACAATATCGCGGCGGCCATGATAGGCGGCACCATGGCATCTGCGCTGTACCGCAAGCGTGTTCATATCGGCTTCCTGGCTGCCATCGTGGCCGCCAGCAACGCGGGCGGCTCGGGCAGCGTGGTGGGAGACACCACCACGACCATGATGTGGATTGCCGGGGTTTCGCCGGGCCAGGTCTTCGAGTCCTATGTCGGTGCATTGGTGGCGCTGGCCATCTTCGGCGTGATCGCTGCGCGCCAGCAGCACGCGCTGCAGCCCATCATGAAGGACGCCACTCCGGGCGCGCATCTGCATTGGGCCCGGCTGGGCATCGTCGCCATCATTCTGCTGTCGGCAGTAGCTGCCAATGTGTATTTCAACCTGCGCGATCCGGCGGTGCTGGAGCAACTGCCGGTGATCGGTATCTCGGTATGGGTGGCCATCGCGGTGACCACGCCCTGGCGCCGGCCCGACTGGCGCTTGTTGCCTGACGCCGCACGCGGTAGTGTGTTTCTGCTGTCGCTGGTGCTTTGCGCTTCCATGATGCCGGTGCAGCATTTGCCGGCCGCCAGCTGGCAAACTGCTTTCGGCCTGGGTTTTGTGAGTGCGGTGTTTGACAACATTCCGCTCACGGCGCTGGCCCTGCACCAGGGCGGCTACGACTGGGGCTTTCTGGCATACGCCGTCGGCTTTGGCGGCAGCATGCTGTGGTTTGGCTCCTCCGCTGGTGTGGCCCTGTCGAATATGTACCCCGAGGCCAAGTCGGTTGGCGCCTGGATCAAGGGCGGCTGGCATGTGGCGCTGGGCTATGTGGCCGGATTTTTCGTTTTGCTGGCCGTGCTTGGCTGGCATCCTGACGCTCCCCGTGCCCGAAAGATTGCAGCGACCGCACCGCCGGCGTCCGCAATGCATTCCCCCACCGGGACGGAAGTACCTGCTCCCGCATCACTTGTGAAAACACCATGACCAAACCCAAAATTCTCGTCGCTCGCGCCGTATTCCCCGAAGTCATCGCCCGCCTGGAACAGTATTTCGAGGTTGAATCCAACCAGGCCGACGAGACCTGGTCCAAGACCCAGCTCACCGAGCGCCTCAAGGGAAAGGACGGCGCCTTCACCACCGGCGGCGACAAAATCGACGCGGAGGTGCTGGCCGCCTGCCCGGGTCTAAAAATTTGCGCCAACATGGCGGTGGGCTACAACAACTTCGACATCGACGCCATGACCGCTGCCGGCGTGCTGGCC
>NZ_JBFUGX010000717.1:0-1945 GCF_056402675.1 Polaromonas sp. P3_C2
CATGCCTACCGAAAAAATCGACAACATCAGCGTGACCACCAAGGCCAACGTCTACTTTGACGGCAAATGCGTGAGCCACGGCATCACGCTGGCCGACGGCACCAAAAAATCGGTCGGCGTAATCCTTCCGGCCACCCTGACCTTTAATACCGGCGCGCCCGAGATCATGGAATGCGTGGCCGGTGCCTGTGAATACAAGCTGGCCGGCAGCGACAGCTGGGTCAGGTCTTCAGCCGGCGAAAAATTCAGCGTGCCGGGCAACGCCACGTTCGAAATCCGCGTCGCTGCCGGCGAAGCCGCCTATCACTACATCTGCTATTTCGGCTGACCCTTACATCACGTCTACGCATTCATCCCCAGGAACCCATTTCATGGCCACCATCCTCCAGAACCTTCCCGCCGGCCAGAAAGTCGGCATCGCCTTTTCGGGCGGCCTCGACACCAGCGCCGCACTGCACTGGATGAAGCTCAAGGGCGCGATCCCTTACGCCTATACCGCCAACCTCGGCCAGCCCGACGAGCCCGACTACGACGAAATCCCGCGCAAGGCGATGCAGTACGGCGCTGAAAAAGCCCGCCTGATCGACTGCCGTGCCCAGCTGGCCGCCGAAGGCATCGCCGCGCTGCAAAGCGGCGCCTTCCATATCACCACTGCGGGCGTGACCTACTTCAACACCACGCCGCTGGGCCGTGCCGTGACCGGCACCATGCTGGTGTCGGCGATGAAGGAAGACGACGTCAACATCTGGGGCGACGGCAGCACTTTCAAAGGCAACGACATCGAGCGCTTTTACCGCTACGGCCTGCTGACCAACCCGGGCCTGAAGATCTACAAACCCTGGCTGGACCAGCTCTTCATTGACGAGCTGGGCGGCCGCGCCGAGATGTCGGCCTTCATGACCAAGGCCGGCTTCGGCTACAAGATGTCGGCCGAAAAAGCCTACTCGACCGACTCCAACATGCTGGGCGCCACGCACGAAGCCAAAGACCTGGAAGAGCTCGCCACCGGCATGAAGATCGTCAACCCCATCATGGGCGTGGCCTTCTGGAAGGACGAAGTCGAAGTCAAGCGCGAAGAAGTGACCGTGCGCTTTGAAGAGGGCCGGCCCGTAGCGCTGAACGGCAAGACCTTCAGCAGCATGGTCGAGCTGATCCTGGAAGCCAACCGCATCGGCGGCCGCCACGGCCTGGGCATGAGCGACCAGATCGAAAACCGAATCATCGAAGCCAAGAGCCGCGGCATCTACGAAGCCCCCGGCCTCGCGCTGCTGTTCATCGCCTATGAGCGCCTGGTCACCGGCATCCACAACGAAGACACCATCGAACAATACCGCGACAACGGCCGCAAGCTCGGCCGCCTGCTGTACCAGGGCCGCTGGTTCGACCCGCAGGCCATCATGCTGCGCGAAACCGCCCAGCGCTGGGTGGCCAGCGCCATCACCGGCGAGGTCACGGTCGAACTGCGCCGCGGCAACGATTACTCCATCCTCAACACCGTCTCGGCCAACCTGACCTACAAGCCCGAACGCCTGAGCATGGAAAAGGTGGAAGACGCGCCTTTCTCGCCGGCAGACCGCATCGGCCAGCTGACTATGCGCAACCTGGACATCGTCGATACCCGCGACAAGCTGGGCATCTACACGCGCTCCGGGTTGCTGTCGCTGGAGCCCGGGGCTGCGATCCCACAGCTGGGCAAGACAGGCGAATAAAATCCGCGCTGAGAGCTTTCGGAAAAAACGGATGAAACCCTTTAGGGATAAGCGCAAGCAGCTATTAAAAACATAGCAAACGTCAAAAAGCCGCCTTCAGGCGGCTTTTTCGTTGGCCTTTCAACCCTCGGCCACGTGCTAATCCCCACCTCCGCCGCAACCTCCGCCGCATCCACCACCGTCGCTACCGCCATCACTGCCTCCGTCACCGTCACTACTGCCCTCGGATCCGCCGA
>NZ_JBFUGX010000718.1:0-3330 GCF_056402675.1 Polaromonas sp. P3_C2
ATGTCGGGCTGGTCGATACCGCCTCGGGCCGGGTGTTGCTGGCTTTCGCAGATGCCAGCCAGGCTCAGCAAATGCTGGCCCAGCACACCGCACTCGAAGGCGAAGTGCCGATCGGGTCCGATGCATTGGCTGCCGCCCTCGGTGTCATCCGGGAGCAAGGCTATTTCGAGCGCGACAGCCTGCAGTCTTTCGGCGTGGCCGATATCTCCTGCCCCATCTTCGGGCCCGACCACAGCGCCCTGGCCGCGTTGACCTGCCCTTACGTGCGGCGCATAGACCGCCACGTCGGCCCCGACCAGAAAACCRTGCGCCTGCTACTGCAGCAGGCAGCCCAGGCACTGTCGTTGACGCAAGGTGGGTTCGCCCCGGCGAGCCGGAACGCATGAAGCCGTGCTTGCTCGTATGCTATTGATTCGATAGCTGCTTGCGCAGACCAGCATTGCGCCGCAAGCATTTATTGCTTGAATCCGGGGCTTGGGGTGGTTCCGTGCGGGCGCGGTCTTTTTTCATCCAGCCAAAGCGCCCGGCATGAAACCGGCAGCCTGGGCCAAGCCACGTTGCCTGCCCCAAAGGGGGCAGCCGCTATGATTTGCCGTTCACCGGCAGTACCTGACAAGGCCGGTCCCGCGCATTTTTCCCCTGGAACCGATTCTTTTCATGACCCACGGCCTGAACCTCGCCCAACAAGAAGCCGTGAACTACCTGCATGGTCCCTGCCTGGTACTGGCGGGCGCAGGTTCCGGCAAGACGCGGGTTATCACGCACAAGATAGGCCGGCTGATCCAGTCCGGCCTCAAGCCCGAACAGATTGCCGCGATCACCTTCACCAACAAAGCCGCCGCCGAAATGCGCGAGCGGGCCAAGGCGCTGATCGGCAAAAGCGCCAAAGGCGTGCTGGTCTGTACCTTCCACGCGCTGGGCGTGCGCATGCTGCGCCAGGACGGCGCGGCGCTGGGCCTCAAACCCCAGTTCTCGATTCTCGACAGCGACGACGTGACCAGCATCATCAAGGACGCCGGCGGCAGCACCGATGCGGCCACGGCGCGGCAATGGCAATGGACCATCAGCCTGTGGAAGAACATGGGCCTCAACGCAGCCGAAGCCCTGGCGCAGGCCAATGGCGACGAAGAGCGCGCCATTGCCCGCGTCATGGCGCACTACGAAGAGCGCCTGACCGCCTACCAGAGCGTCGACTTCGACGACCTGGTCGGCCTGCCGCTCAAGCTGCTGCGCGAGCACGACAACGTGCGCGAAAAATGGCAGCAATCGCTGGGCCATGTGCTGGTCGACGAATAYCAGGACACCAACGCCACGCAGTACGAGATGCTCAAGCTGCTCGTCGGCCCGCGCGGCCGCTTCACCGCGGTGGGCGACGATGACCAGTCGATTTACGGCTGGCGCGGTGCCACGCTGGACAACCTGAAAAAGCTGCCGCAGGACTATCCCAACCTCAAGGTTGTGAAGCTCGAGCAGAACTACCGCTCCACCAGCGCCATCCTGCGCGCGGCCAACAACGTGATCGGCCCCAACCCCAAGCTGTTTCCCAAGACGTTGTTCAGCGAGCTCGGCGAAGGCGAGCCGGTGCGCGTGATCGATTGCGACAGCGAGGAGCACGAAGCCGAGCGCGTGGTGGCCCGCATCCAGAGCCTGCGCGCCGAAGGCAGCTTGCAGGCAGAAGGCGGGCAGTACAAGGAGTGGAAAGATTTTTGCGTGCTGTACCGTGCCAACCACCTGGCCAAGCCTTTCGAGAAGGCCTTTCGCAAAGCCAACATAAAACTCGCAGCCGCGCGCTGGACCAACGTGATGGATTTTTGCGACTGGGTGGCCCAGCGCTGCGGCGGGCAGATCGATGACGCCTCAGGCGCCGTGGTGGCCGCCGAAACCAAAACCATGCTCGAAGTGGTGCAAACTATTGCGCTGCTCTCCACCATCAGCGAACGCGAAGGCGACCAGAACGTGGTGACGCTCTCCACCCTGCATGCCGCCAAGGGCCTGGAGTGGCCGCACGTGGTGCTGGCCGGCGTGAACGAAGGCCTGCTGCCCTTCAAGCTGGAAGACGATGACGGAGTCAATACCGACAGCATCGCGTTGCGCCTGCAGGAAGAGCGCCGCCTGATGTATGTGGGCATCACCCGCGCGCAGCGCACGCTGGCTGTGAACTGGCTGCGCAAACGCAAGAAGGGCCGCGACATGATTCCCGGCGCACCCAGCCGCTTCATCGCCGAGATGGCACTGGACAAAGCCACGGTGAAAGAAGACCCGCGAGAAAAGCTCAAGGCCTTGCGCGCGGAATTTGCGAAGAAGTCAGCGGACGGGATTGCGGCGGCAGCAGCGGCGGCAGAGACGCGCTAGCGCAGCCCTGTTCCGTGGTTAACGGCGCGAGATCAGGTGCCGGGCCGCATGAAGGCGTTTTCAGTGCTGTGGTTACAAACAGTTTCAGGCCGCGGGTTTTTACCGGTGCTTTACCTGATTGAGATCTATTCATGAGATAGTGCGCAAGCTCCACGGCCTGCGCGTTGCATCAACCCCGCACTCGCGTGCCCGAGTTTTCCGTTTCACCCCCTGCACTGCAGCCTTGGCCGCTCCGTCCGCCTTGCTGCGTTGCTACAGCCCGTACTGCACGGCCAGGCCGTGCACTCACTTGTTCATGACTTTGCTTTTTCTTCGACCCGCTCTTTTTTTAATCGCCGCTTGCGCAGTATCCGCTAGCGCTACGGCCCAAACGAAACCTGACGCCACGTGCCCGGCCGCCACGGAGATGAAAGCCGCGCAACTCCATGGCCTGTGGGCCGTGCGCTTTGACCGCCCACCTGCCGGCTTGCCGGCCCGCGCCACCATGCTGCTGGAACGGCATGCCGAATTCGCCGAAAGCCTGGCCGGCATCGTGAGCCGCGATCTGGGGCCGGCCGCCGGTTCCAAAGCCATTGCCGGACATGCGGCCAAGGCAGCACTGGCCGGTGACCTGGAGGGCGGCATGTTGCTGCTCGACGAGTCCTCCGACAATGTCAGCATCACCGGCACCTGGAACGGCGAAATGGTCGAAGGTTCTTGCGGCAAGGCCTTCAAGGGCACCTGGAAAGACACCAGCAGCAGCGCCCCGGACAATGCACCCGATGTGCCTTTTACGCTGACCCGGCTGCCCTGAACAGCGCAATTTTCAAGACCGACCATGCCACTGAAATCTCTCAATCCTGCTGCTGCATCGCTTTGCACGGTGCTTCCGGCCCTCCTGGGTCTTGGCACCACGGCTGCGGCACATGCACAGGCCACGCTGGCAAACCGCCCATCCAGCACAGGCTGGCAAACCTGTCAGGCCATGAAGGGCGACCC
>NZ_JBFUGX010000719.1:0-1943 GCF_056402675.1 Polaromonas sp. P3_C2
CAGCTGCATCAAGGCCCTCCMCATGAGAAGACCACCATGGCATGGATGAAGTCGCTGCACAGCCGGCCGCATGAAAGTGCGCTGGAGCCATCGACGCTGGACCTGGACCAGCTGCGCCATCAGCTCCACGATGCGCTGCAACGGTGCGAGGGACCCATGTGCGAACGCATGCGCTGGCGTATCGACGAGGCGCACACCGCACAGCACCTTTGGCAGCTGCGGGGAGAGATATTCCAGCTGATAGCCCGCCAGTTCTATCAGGAAGAGGCAGCGCGGCGCATCAATGCGCTGCTGCCCGCCTTCTCCGGCTGGCTACCGGCGCACATGCTGACGCGGGTCTAGAAGCGCCATTTTTTTGGCCAGAACCCGACGGCAACTTGAGATCGAGGTGTTTTAGTGCTGCAACGCTTGATGATCGCGCGCAATTAGCTATCTTATTGATAGCAAAACCGCCGACTCCAACCGCACCCGAACGGGACCTGTTTACAGACAACGGCTGGCCGGCATGGCTGCAGTTCACGCGGGAACACCGCGCTGGCCGTTGTTGTTATTTCGTACCGGCGGCCTGTGCCATGCGTTCGCTCTTCCAGTACACGTCGTCACCGCCATTCATGCGGTTGAGCACGCGCGACAGAACGAAGAGCAGATCGCTCAGGCGGTTGAGGTAGTGGCGCGGCGACTCCTTGACCGGTTCGACCGCACCCAGCGCGACCACCGATCGTTCGGCACGGCGCGCCACCGTGCGGCACACATGCGCAAGCGACGCGGCACGCGAGCCCGCCGGCAAGATAAATTCCGCCAGGCGCGGCAGTTTCGCGTTGTGTTCGGCCAGTGCGTCGTCCAGCAGCGCCACGGCTTCGGGCTTGAGCAGTTCAAAGCCGGGAATGGAGAGTTCGCCGCCCAGGTTGAAGAGCTGGTGCTGCACCTCCACCAGCAGGTCGCGCACGCCCGGGGGCAGCTCTTCGCACAACAACACACCAATGTGCGAGTTCAATTCATCGACATCGCCCATGGCATGCACACGCAGGCTGTCCTTGGACACACGCGTGTTATCGCCCAGGCCGGTGGTGCCGTTATCGCCGGTGCGCGTTGCGATCTGTGAGAGTCTGTTGGCCATGGTCTGAGACGCGGTGAAGCGCGGTGAAAGTGCATGAAGCCCAAGCGTTACGCCGGGCAAGAAAATGTGTCGTCGTACGCCATCATGTGAGTGAGGAAACACCCTGCAAAACTGCTGGCCGCAACGGGCAGGCTGGGTTGCAATGGCTGCTTGTCCACTCTTTGAAAGACTCTTCGCATGACCATGCACACGACAGCAACACAGCATCCAAAACATTCTATTCCCGGCTTCGAGTTGCGCAGCGTGCTTTTGGTGGCGGCACTGGCTATGGGCGCTGCTGGCGCCGTGCGGGCCCAAACCGCTCCTCCCTCACCTGCAAGCCCCACCAGCCCGCCCTCCCAGATGGCGCCTTCCGGCACGCCGGGCGCCGTACCGCAAAACCGCACCACCAGCAAGGACGTCGAGGCGGCTTTCGGCCGTGCGGATACCAACAAGGACGGCAAGCTTGATCGCCAGGAAGCCGAGCACCTGCCGGCCGTGGCACAGCGTTTCGAGCAGATCGATACCAACCACGACACCTTTATCTCGCTGGCCGAGCTCACCAAGGCGGCCACCGGCTCCTGACAGTCCCTGATGGCCCCTTGAGGGGGCGGCCTGCTTTGTCTCCCCCGCTTCATGCGGGCGCTCCAGCGGTCATGGCTGGGCCTCCGGCCTCGTTGGCGCAAACGGCGCGCACGTCGTAAACTGTGCCACCGACCCGGAGACACCATGAACGCCCCCCTGCCCACGCACCTGCTTCCCGAAATCTGCCAGCGCGAAACTCCTGCCGCGCTGATTGACGMGCTGAAAGCCCGCTTTGCCGAGCGCTGCTCAACCGCCCTGGTAG
>NZ_JBFUGX010000720.1:0-1941 GCF_056402675.1 Polaromonas sp. P3_C2
GCGCAATGCCCACCCGCTGCGCCACACGCACAAAAGCCACGCGTCGCAGCATCTCGCGTGCGTAGCGACGCTGGTTGCCTTCGGTGCGGGTGCTGCTGATCAGCCCTTTTTTCTCATAAAAGTGCAGGGTGGACACCGCCACGCCGCTGCGGCGTGCCATGTCGCCGACCGAGAGTGTGGGAAAGATGCCGGCCTGTTCCAGTTCCGTGCCTATGGATTTCCTTGAAAAAATGCTTGACCTAAACTTTACTTGAGGTTTCAGACTCCTCATTTTCAGGCCAATCCGGCCCGCTTATTTCAAAGGAGTTGTTTTCATGTCCAGCGATTTATCAAGCCCCCGCTTCCGCCTCCGTGTTCCGCGTCGACAAATTCGTCGTGCCCTCGCAATCGATCTCCGCTTTTGTCGAGCGCATTCACCAGGTCCAGCGCATGCTGGGCGAGCAGCCCGGCTGCCTGCAAAAACATGTGCTGACCCAGACGGGCGACAGCAGCGAGTTCGATGTGGTGACCGTGGTCGAGTGGGCCAATGCCGATGCGGTGGCCGCCGCCCAGACCGTCATGCAAAAGCAGCTCGCCAGCGAGGGCTTTGATATTCAGGCCTTCAGGAAGAAGCTGGGCGTGCGCGGCGACTCGGGGATGTACCGGGAGGCTTGAGCGTCAGGCCGGGTTCTGCCGTAAATGGAATACTGCGGCAACCTGGAGATCGAGGGCCGGTAGGCCTGTGAACGCCGCTATCGGGTATCGCGCTTACCGCGTACCCCTGTTAATCTCCGATAGGATGGCTGTTGTCGCCATCAGCGCGACTACAAATATCGGGGCCATAAGCATGCAGAACGAAAACAGCCAACCGTCGGAAGAAGAGGGCCCACCGGCCATCGCCCTTGTCTTTGCCGGCTTTCTCCTGATCGTCCTGGAGATATTTATGTTGGCATCAGGCGTGGCCGGGTGCTGGGGYGGGTGCAGCCTCGACGTCATCCCCAAAATTGTTTTTCTGTTTTTCCTTGCTGGAGCAGGGCTATGGATGACCTATCTGGTTTTCTCGGCGGGCAGCATCGTTGCCATGCTGTTTATCATTCCCACGAGTCTGGTATCGGGCGGCAGCATGTTGCTGGTCCTCTGGTTGTTCGCTGCCTCGGCAATCAGCCTGGTTGTGAAGGTCTTCAGCTAGGCGCGATGCAGGCGGCCGGGAAGGGTCAGGCTCTCTGCACCCGCCCCAATCCGACCTGCCGATTACCGGCGCCCAAGAGCGCTCAGCACATTCTCAGCCGTCGCCGGAGCGGTCAGCACCACGCGTTCATCCCCGGCCTTCACCGCGCCCACCGCATCGCGCAAAGCCTCATACACACTGATCGCCAGCATCAGCGGCGGTTCGCCCACGGCCTTGCTGCCGAAGACGTTGTCTTCGCGGTTGGGCTCGGGCCACAGATCGATCTTGAAATGCTCGGGTACAT
Source organism: Polaromonas sp. P3_C2 (assembly GCF_056402675.1). Lineage (NCBI taxonomy): Bacteria > Pseudomonadati > Pseudomonadota > Betaproteobacteria > Burkholderiales > Comamonadaceae > Polaromonas > Polaromonas sp. P3_C2. The sequence continues at coordinate 1,452 of NZ_JBFUGX010000720.1, forward strand.
CGCCGGTCGCAGGAATCTTGTAGGTGCTGGGCGCGTGCGTGGTCAAAAGGCCCTTGTCGTTCCACACCAGCTGCTCGGTGGTGAGCCAGCCCATGCCCTGCACAAAACCGCCTTCGATCTGGCCGATGTCGATGGCCGGGTTGATGCTGGTGCCCACGTCATGCAGGATGTCGACTTTCAGCACGCGGCTTTCGCCCGTCAGGGTGTCGATGGCGACTTCGGTGCAGGCCGCGCCATAAGCGAAGTAGTAGAACGGCCGGCCGGTCAGTGTGGCCTTGTCGTAGTGGATTTTGGGTGTGCGGTAAAAGCCGTCGCTCCAGAGCTGGATGCGGTTGGCATAGGCCAGCTTCACGACTTCGGTGAAAGGCCGCGCGCCTGCGGGTGTGACAACCTCGCCCCCTTCAAACTGCACCGCGCCCGCGCCGCACCGGTCCAGGCCGGCCACAAATTGCGCCAGGTTGTCGCGCACATTGCGGGCGGCGTATTGCGC
>NZ_JBFUGX010000721.1:0-1932 GCF_056402675.1 Polaromonas sp. P3_C2
AGTGTGAATCGCGTCTCGCTATGCCAAAAACCTTGAGAACCAGGGGCTTTTTCGTAGCGTCGAACCGACCCGTTGGGTCAAGTCCAAACAGCCAAAATCCTACTAGAAGAGCTCGTCCAACGCCACGAGCGCCGCATCCACACCTCGCCCGACCACGCGGCATTGGTACTTGGAGTCGAGTTGCAATACATTGGTCACCTGATGCGCCAGGCGCCTTTCTGTGAGGAAAAGATCGCAGTACGGCAGGGCTACTGACGCATGCTGCCAATCTTGCCAGTCATTGTTGGAAAGTGTGTGGGATGGATCACACTCGTATGTTGAATAGAGTTCATTGCGAATGACAAACCCTGGCAGATGGCGGCCAAGTGCACCAGCCTGATAGTCGGCCACTGCGTGTCGCGCTAAGCTCTGCGCAGCCAAAGATGACTTCGTATCCAAAGCTGCAGCACCGCTCGACCCCAGAAGTTTCACTAGCTCCGCTTCAAAAAGTCCGACGTGCTGTATCAGCACAGCCTCGAATTCGGCTTCACACGTTCTCCGGAAATCTCCGTTGTGAGGTCTCGTCTTCTTTCGCTCCTCGACCTTGATCAGCGTTTCTGCATCTAAATCAGACTTCAGGTGATGCTTAGTATTCCAGTCAAAGGCCTCGAATATCTCGGAGAACCCTTGGTTCCAAAAAGCATCGGCAGCACTTTTGAGAATGGCTTGACCTGCATTACCGATATTCGGAGGCAAGACATTACCACCCGAGAGGTCTGATTTGACAATCTGGCCCAAACAAGTCCACTGCAGCGGTGGGCTTCGCCCCACAACGCCCGACTTATAGCGAACATAATTCCCGACCTCTAGTGCATCCAACTCCGCTGTCGGTGAAAGTGCGACGCGTTCCGTCAGTTCGTCTACCAGCGCGGTGGTGGCTCTAGCGCTATCTTCAAGCTGTTTGGCGATTTCCAGCATAGAAGTGAGATGACTTACGCAGACGATCTTACGAGTCGCAACTAGCGATCGCAGACGGCCCAGCAGAGCAACACTTTCAACAGTTCCCCTTCCAAGCTCTGCATCTCGCAGCCATATCCAGTAATTCGTATCAAGGTAAACGGCTTTGGTGGACGCCATTCCGCGCTCCATCTGCAGCTTGTATTTGAGGATGTACTCCTCAACACTGGTATCGACGCCAAACAATCGGTGCCAGTGAAGCAGGGCCGGTCCACCTAGACGATCAAGAATCTTGTCGTGTGTTTCCGTCATAGTAGTTGTGAGTCTATCGGCATTGACCGCACGCAACCATAGCTCAAGGAGTACCCGAATAAGTAACTACTGAGGGAGTCACCCCTGGCTTGTCTTTTCTCGTAGCCATTTCCCGTCCCCCTACAAATAGATGAGATAACCACCAGCAAGCGCTGTCATTTCAGAGCAAGAAGTAGCTGAGGATCTGGGGGTGACTGGTTCCATTTACATCGCTACCATCGCGCTATAGCAACGGAGGATGACATGCATCAAAAACCAGGATTGATGGCAGGGCTAACTCTTACGAGGTTTGGTCCCCAGGAAATCGAAATAACAAACAACTTAGCCGCAGTATGGTTCGTAGCGTACGCGGGGGAGCAGGTACATGGCAAATCCAGTCTGCCCTACGTATTTCTGAAGCCATGCGATTCCTTCAAAGAGCGGTTCAATTTTTTCAATGACATTCTTTGTATTTTTCATCCCTTCCCCGAGATTGACTCTCGTGTTTTCGAGGCGATGGACCGCATTTTATTTGCGCATCAGCATCGACTTGATCGTCTTTGTGTCGTCTTGATCACCAATGCAGAGACAATCTCTGAGGCCCTTCGGAAGAATGATCTGGACTCTGATCCTCGGGTTGTCGTTCCTTTTAAATATCAAGAATTGCGAGGAGGAGTTGGCGGTAAGGAACGGTTAATGCTGGAC
>NZ_JBFUGX010000722.1:0-1930 GCF_056402675.1 Polaromonas sp. P3_C2
GTGTATCGCTGCCGACCTCGCGCTGGTTCACAACAGACTTCTTGTTGGTGAACAAAAATTCGACCGGGTCCTCGATGGTGAGGATGTGGCCCAGCGTTGTCTCGTTGCGCAGATCGATCATGGAGGCCAGTGTGGTGCTTTTGCCGGCGCCGGTGGAGCCCACCATCAGCAGCAGGCCGCGCTTTTCCATGATCAGGTCGGCCAGGATGGGCGGCACGTTCAGGCTGTCCAGCGGCGGGATATCGCTGGGGATATAGCGAATCACGGCGGCGTAGGTGCTGCGCTGCTTGAATCCGCTGATACGGAAGTTGCCCAGGCCGGCAATTGGCAGCGCCATGTTGAGCTCACCCATTTCCTCCATCTCTTCGATGCGCTCGGGCGGCAGCACTTCAGCCAGCAGGTTGCGCGGCGCCTCCGGCGGCAGGATCTGCGCATTGATCGGGATGGCCTGGCCATTGATCTTGATCAGGGCGGGCGAATGGGCCGACAGGTAGACGTCAGACGCCTTCTTGTCCACCATCAAACGCAGGATTCTTTCCATCGTGCTCATAGTCCACCCTCTTGATTGAAATGAAATACAACGTTGGCCACCCGGCTTACGGTTCCTCGCCAGCAGGGGCCGCGGAACCGGCTTTGCCGGGCCGCAGGCGCAGCGGCCCCCTCGGGGGGCAGCGCACTACGCGAAGCGAGAAGCGTGGGGGCCATGTCTAGTCGCGGAGTAAATCGTTCAGGCTGGTGGTGGAACGGGTTTTTGCGTCCACGCGCTTGACGATCACCGCGCAGTACATGCTGTACTTGCCGCCGGCCTTTGGCAGGTTACCCGACACCACGACGGAGCCTGCAGGAATGCGGCCGTAGGTGACGGTGTCGGCTTCGCGGTCGTAAATCGGCGTGCTCTGGCCGATGTAGACACCCATAGAGATCACCGAATTTTCTTCGACGATCACGCCTTCGACCACTTCAGAGCGTGCGCCGATAAAGCAGTTGTCTTCAATGATGGTGGGGTTGGCCTGCAGCGGCTCCAGCACGCCGCCCAGGCCGACGCCGCCTGAAAGGTGCACGTTGTTGCCGACCTGCGCGCAGCTGCCCACGGTGGCCCAGGTGTCGACCATGGTCCCTTCGCCAACCCAGGCGCCGATGTTGACGTAGCTGGGCATCAGGATCGCGCCCTTGGCGATGAAGCTGCCGCGGCGGGCCACGGCGGGGGGCACCACGCGCACACCGGTTTCGCGCATTTCGGCTTCGCTCAGGTGCGCAAATTTGGTTTTGACCTTGTCGAAAAAGCCGAGGTCACCGGCGCGCATCAGTTCGTTGTCTTTCAGGCGAAAGCTCAGCAGCACCGCCTTCTTGATCCACTGGTGCGTCGTCCACACACCCACGCTTTCACGGGTGGCCACGCGCAGCGAGCCATTGTTCAGCTGGGAAATCGTTTGCTCCACTGCCTCCAGGATGTCCTTGGGCGCCGACTTGGGCGACAGGTTGGCGCGGTCTTCCCAGGCGGCGTCAATGGTTTGCTGGAGCGCTTGCAGGTTGGCTTGAGTCATGAGAATGGTTTTTCAGTGAACTTTGGATTGGATGAACTGGACGATGCGCTCTGCGGCCTCCACGCATTCGGCGGTTTCTGCCACCAGCGCCATGCGAATTCTGCCGGCGCCGGGGTTGTGCCCCTGCGCATCGCGTGCCAGGTAACTGCCCGGCAACACCACGACATTGTAAAGAGCGAGCAGCTCGCGCGAAAACGCGGTGTCCGAGCCCTTGAATGCTTGGGGGATTCCGGCCCACAGGTAAAAGCCTGCGTCGGGCAGGGCGACGTCCATCACCGCCGACAGCATGGGCGTGACTTTGGAAAATTTTTCGCGGTACATGGCGCGGTTGTCCACCACATGTTGCTCGTCATTCCAGGCGGCAATGCTGGCCGCCTGCACGATGG
>NZ_JBFUGX010000723.1:0-1928 GCF_056402675.1 Polaromonas sp. P3_C2
ATACTCCGCCGGGCATTTCCGACAGGCTGGGGATCTTCCGCGCGCATGTCCAGACCATCCTGCGCGAACAAAAAACAGTCAATGAACTTCTCGCGGGTATTTCTTCGGCACCGACCGCCAAATTGCTCGATGCGGCCAACGATGCATCAACGATCGAGCAGCAGCGCGCGGGGGTGGAGGGCGAGCGCTACGGCCGCTACCTRCTGATTTTCTCTGCGGTGCTGGTGGCCCTGCTGCTGTATGCAGCCCTTCACGTGTTGCGCAGCCATGCCGTGATCCGGCGCGTCAACACGGAACTCCAGGCGGCCAATGAGCACCTTGAACAGCGCGTGCAGGAACGGACACAGGAGCTGCGCCAGGCGCAAAGCGAGCTGATGACCGCGGCGCGCCAGGCGGGCATGGCAGAGATCGCCACCAATGTGCTGCACAACGTGGGCAACATCCTCAACAGCGTCAACGTCTCGGCCGACCTCATCGGCAGCACCTTGCACAAATCAAGGGTGCAGGGGCTTTCCCGGGGCGTGCAGCTGATGAACGAGCACGCCGCGGACCTTGCCCACTTTCTGGTTCACGACGAGAAAGGCAAGATACTGCCCGGCTATTTGAATGGGATCTCCCAGACCCTGGTGCAGGAGCAGCAGGGCATGCTCAAGGAGCTGGAACTCCTCACCAGAAGCATCGACCACATCAAGGACGTCGTTGCCACCCAGCAATCGTACGCAGGCGGGAGCAGCATTGTTGAACCGGTGCAGATCTGTGACCTGGTGGAGGACGCCCTGCGAATGAACGGTGTCTCACTGGCGCGCCACGGGGTCACTGTGGTGAAGGAGTTCGCGCAGGTGCCAGAAGCGCTGCTGGACCGTTCCCGGGTGCTGCAGATTCTCGTGAACCTGATCAGCAACGCCAAAAATGCCATGGCGGGTATGTCGGCCGCATCGCACCAGATCACATTGCGGGTGGAGCCTGTTGGCGAGTCGACCTTGCGGGTCTCTGTCATGGATAAGGGAGAGGGGATACCGGCGGAAAACCTCACGCGGATTTTCTCGCACGGATTTACGACGCGCAAAACAGGCCACGGCTTTGGTTTGCACAGTTGCGCGCTGGCGGTCAGCCAGATGGGCGGGACACTTTCCGCTCACAGCGACGGGCCGGGTCTGGGGGCCACCTTCACACTGGAGCTGCCAATGGATATCGCGCAGACCAAATCATGACGCAGCTACAGAACCAGCGCATCCTGCTGATCGACGACATGCTRTCGATCCATGAGGACTTTCGCAAAATCCTCGCGGCGAAACCGGTGGCGCGTGATCTGGACGTTGCCGAAACCGAGTTGTTTGGTGAGGTCACGCAGATTTCCTACGGTGATTTTGAACTGGACTCCGCTTATCAGGGCGCCGAAGGTGTGGCCAAGGTGGAGGAATCCATCCGGGCCGGGCGGCCCTATGCCATGGCTTTTGTGGACATGCGCATGCCGCCGGGCTGGGACGGGGTGGAGACCATCGAGCGGCTTTGGCGTGTTGATCCGCATGTGCAGATCGTGATCTGCACAGCCTACTCCGACCACCCTTGGGAAAATGTGCTGGCGCGGCTGGACGTGCAGGACCGCCTGCTGGTGCTCAAAAAGCCATTCGACATGATCGAAGTCAGCCAGCTCGCGAGAACACTGACCGCCAAATGGGAGCTGGCGCGGCGCGCGGCAGCACAGGTGAGCAGCCTGGAAGATACCGTGCAGGATCTCAGGGCAACCGAAGCGGCTTTGCGCCAGTCCAACAAGGAACTCGAAGCCTTCTCGTATTCGCTCGCGCATGACTTGCGCTCTCCCCTGAACTCGATTGACGGCTTCAGCCATTTGCTGCAAAAGGCCGTCAGCGGTGATGCGGCGGAACGCGCGAGGCATTACCTGAGCCGGATACGCGAGGGAGTCAGGC
>NZ_JBFUGX010000724.1:0-1924 GCF_056402675.1 Polaromonas sp. P3_C2
GCCCATCACCGACCCGCGCATGCGGCGCACCGGTATGACCTACGGCATCAGTTTTTATGCTGACGACATCGAGAACCACACCATCCCCGAACTGATGACCGGCGACGGTTTCTACAAGGAATGTGCCGAGTTCAAGGCCGAATACGAAGCGCACGCCAAACGCTTCATGCAATTGCAGCCGAAGTTCGGCGCGCAGTTCACCATCTCGGGCGCGGCCTGGATGTCGGACGACAGCCCCCGGCCGCAACTGGAATGCCGGCGGCTGCAGGCCGGCACCAACGCGCGCTGCGTGAACGACGAGGAGTTGCTGGAGCGGCAGTTCGACACCACGGCCGACGCGACCTTCTGGCGCAAAAGCGGCATCGCCGAGGGCTTTGAGCGGGTGCCGCTGCACTGCTACCTGCATCTCTTTCACCTGGATTGGCATCGCAATCTGTGGGTGCATGTGCAGAACGTGCGTGAGTACCGCTACAAGCCGCAGCTGCGCGACAAGCTGGTGCTGCCGCAGGCGCACCGCGACCTGATCGACATCCTCACGGCCGACCGCAACTTCCTGATGGAAGACATCGTCGAGGGCAAATCTGGCGGCACCACCATCTTGTGCAAGGGCGCACCGGGCCTGGGCAAAACGCTGACGGCCGAGGTGTACGCCGAGGTGGTGGGCAAGCCGCTGTACCGCGTGCATTCAGGCCAGCTCGGCGTGACGGCCGGCTCGGTTGAAGCCAATCTGTCGAAGATTTTGCAGCGTGCGGCCCGCTGGGATTCGGTGTTGCTGCTGGACGAGGCCGATGTCTACATCCGCCGACGCGACAACGACCTGCAGCACAACGCCATCGTGGCCGAGTTTTTGCGCACGCTCGAGTACTTCAACGGCCTGCTCTTCATGACGACCAATCGCGTGGCCGATATTGACGATGCCATTTTGTCGCGCTGCATTGCCATCATCCAGTTCGAGACGCCGACGAAAGAGAAGGCCGCGCAACTGTGGAAGTCGCTGGGGCAGCAGTTCAACGCCGAGTTGCCCGACGAGTTGGTCGCCAAGCTGACCGTGACCTACGCCGCCGCCAGCGGGCGCGATATCAAGGAGTTGCTCAAGTTGACTTCGAAGTTCTGCAAGGGCAAAAGCGAGCCGCTAAGCGAAGACGCGTTTGCGCAGTGCGCGGCTTTTCGCTGCATCGGTCAGACACCTTAAAGACTAACCATGCTGGACATGTCGCTTCTGGGTGGCGCGCTGTTGGGACGGCTTTCATTTCGCCCCGGCCCACGGCCCCATCAAAACCCCTTGCCTGCGGGCCGGTACAACCTGGGCATTGCCGAAGAGCGCGACGCCGTACTGATCGTGCCCGACGGCCTGAGGCCCGATGCGCCTGCGCCTCTGCTGGTGATGTTCCACGGCGCAGGCGGCAGCGCCGACAAGGTGCTGCCCTTCCTCATCGAGCATGTACAGCAGCGGGGGTTCTTGCTGTTGCTGCCGCAGTCGCAGTTTCCGACCTGGGACATCGTCATAGGCGGCAACGGCCCTGACCTGGAACGGTTGGACAAGGCCCTGGCGGAAGTCGCTTCAAGGTTTGCGATAGACCCGACCCATCTGGCTTTCGCCGGGTTTTCCGACGGCGGAAGTTACGCACTCTCGTCAGGCGYCACCAATGGCGACATCGCCAGCCATGTGATTGTTTTCTCAGGCGGTTTCATGTCGGTTTTCACACAAGAAGGCACGCCCCGCATCTTCATCGCGCATGGTCTGCAAGACGCGCAATTGCCGATAGAGACCAGCGCACACCCCCACGCGGAAAAGCTCAAAGCTGCGGGTTATGACGTCACCACGGTGGACTTCAATGGCCCGCACCGGATTGAGCCTCCTGTGGTGGCGCTGGCGATGGAGTTTTTTTTGGGGCCGCTGACGCCCAAATGAAAAGCCGTCGGC
>NZ_JBFUGX010000725.1:0-1923 GCF_056402675.1 Polaromonas sp. P3_C2
GTCCAGGCGCAGCCGCACCGCCAGGCTGCCGCCGGCTTCGCGGCGCCAGATGATCTCGGAGCCCTCGCCTTCCAGCGCGATGCCGCGCGAGGCTTCATTGACGAAGCGCCGCTCAAGCCGGCTCAGCAGCCGGCGTTCGCCACGGCCGTCACCCTCGTCGTCATCGGCAATGCCCTGCATGGCGCGGCGGTTGAACTGCGCGACAAAAGCCTCGCGCTGCGCGGGCGGCATGGCGGCCAGGCCGGCACGGATGGAGCTGACATTGCGCGCCACCGCCACCGAAAGCTGCGCCAGTCGGGGCTTGATGATCAGCTGGCGCACCAGCAGCGCGCTGGCCAGCTGGCCCACCACGATAAGCACCACGATCAGCAGCACATTGCGGCCGAACAGGCTGCGCGGAAACAGCTTCATGGAAATAGCCTCACGGCTTGCCCGCCTTGCCGCTTTTTGCCGCACCGCCTTCCGGCACAAACACATAACCCACGCCCCACACGGTCTGGATGTGCGCCGGCTGGGAAGGGTCCGCCTCAATCAACTTGCGCAGGCGCATGACCTGCACGTCGATGCTGCGGTCGGTGGCTTCGTGGTCGCGGCCATAGGCCAGCTCGATCAGCCTGTCGCGGCCCAACGGCCGGTTGGGGTGCAGGGCCAATGCCTGCAGGAGGCTGAATTCACCGGTGGTGAGTGGCACGTCTTCGCCGTTTTTTTCCAGCCGGCGTGCTTCCAGCTTCAGGGTGAAGGCGCCAAACTGCACCGTACCCTGGCCGGGCAACGGGCCGCTGTGCGCGCCCAGCATACGCTGCCGGCGCACCAGCGCCTGGATGCGGGCCAGCAGCTCGCGCGGATTGAAGGGCTTGGGCAAGTAATCGTCGGCCCCCATTTCCAGCCCGACGATGCGGTCCACCGGGTCGCCGCGGGCGGTCAGCATGACGATGGGAATGGTTTCGCCCTGCACGCGCAGGCGGCGGCACACCGCCAGCCCGTCTTCGCCCGGCATCATGACGTCGAGCACCAGCACGTCAAAACGTTCGCGCGCCAGCAGGGTGTCCAAGGTTTTGGCGTCTTCGAGTGTGCGCACGGCGTAACCCTGGTCGCTCAGGTAACGCTGCAACAGGCTGCGCAGGTCGGCCTCGTCGTCGACCACCAGGACCCGGGCTAGCGGCTCGCTCATCGTGAAGGGCCTGTTTGCAAAAGCGCGCTGAAAACAACCATAAGAAAACACCCCGCCGCAAGAAAGATGCCCCATGGTAGCGGCCCGCGCCTGGCCACCTGCCCGGCAAATCATGACAAACGATGACAAAGCCGGGATTTATTCATGCCTTGTCATCAAGAGGCCGCTTGCAGCCATGCCTGGCTCACATCTGGCGGCCACAGTGGCATCACGGCGCTGCGATGCGGCCGGAACCTCAAGACGCTTCACCGTTCAACGTCAACCTTCAAGGAGTTCACCATGAAAACCATGCTTTCCGCCACTGCCCTGACCACCGCCCTGACATGCACCCTGCTGGCCGCAGGTTTTGCCACCCCCGCCGAAGCGGCCAGCCGCCACGTGGTGCGGACCCATGCCGATGGCAGCGCCACCGCCACCAGGGCGGTCACCCGCGAGGGCCCACAAGGCGGCACACGGGTACGCAACCGCAGCACTACCGCCGACGGGCAAGGCAATGCCAGTACCGTGGGCAGTGCCTCCACCACAGGCCCCAACGGCGCCACCGCCGTGCGCACCGGCCAGGCCAGCCGCAGCGCGGACGGCTCGGCACAACGCAGCGGGGAGTTTGCCGCCACCGGCGCCAAAGGCAGCGTGCAAAGCAGCGGCAACAGCAGCAAAACCGCCGACGGCGCCGTCAACGCCAGCCGCAACACCACGGCCACCAGCGCCGCCACCGGCAACAGTGTGCAAAGCACGGCCTCCTACAACCAGGC
>NZ_JBFUGX010000726.1:0-1913 GCF_056402675.1 Polaromonas sp. P3_C2
TGGTCGTGGCCTGTGCCAGAAGGGCTCCCATCAGGGAGAAGCACAGCGGCACTGCATGCAGCTCGACATACCAGGCGTCCAGCGACCTTTCGTTCTCCACGAGCGCCGCGTCCAGCATCATCGGAGCCGTGTGGAACAGCATTCTCGACAGGGCGACGACGGACGACGCCGCGRCCGGATTGTTTTTCTGCGGCATGGTGCTGCTGGCGCCCCTGCCAGCGGCAAAAGCCACTTCACCGACTTCCGTGCTGGAAAGCATCAGCAGGTCCCGGCCGATCTTTCCGAGCGTCGCAGCGATCTGCGACAAAAGAAGCACCGCCTCGGCCGGGCCGTCACGCATGCAATGCCACGCAACATCCGGTTCATTCAACCCCAGCTTTTGCATCAGGCGCCGGCGTGTTTCATGCCCCGCGCCGGAGAACGAAGCCAGCGTGCCCACGGCGCCACCCAGCTGCCCGGTCGCCACGCGCGGCACAGCCTCTGCAAGCCGGTCCATCTGCCGCAGCACGCCCGAATTCCAGACCGCAGCCTTGAAGCCGAACGTGACGGGCAACGCATGCTGCTGATTGGTCCGTCCGGCCTGGATGGTGCGCTGGTGGGCCGTGGCCAATGCGCCCAGCGCCCCCGAAAATTGCGCCAGCGAATCGCCGATCAGTGCGAATGCTTCCTGCATCTGAAGCGCCAGTGCGCAATCCATCACGTCCTGGGTCGTTGCGCCATAGTGGACATACTGGCCCAGGTCACCGCGGCACAGCTTGACCACCTGGTTCACCAGCCCCACCATGGGCAGGCCGACCATGCGTGTCTTCTGCCTGAGTTGCGCAAAATCAATGTTTTCGACGTGGGCAACGCGACAGATTTCATCAGCCGCATCCTGAGGAATCACACCCAGTTCAGCCTGCACGGCGGCAAGTTCACGCTCGAAACGAAGGCAGCGGTCGACAAAATTCCGCTCCGAAAAAATGCCCGCGATGGCCCCGCCGTCATGCAAATCACTGAAGAGCTGGTTCATTCGTCAGGCCCTTTGCGTTGCCACAGATGTTGCTAGGTGAAACAAACTGTATCCAATATGATGTCTCGGTAAAAACGATTTGTTGTGATCCCTCCGTTCTCTTTTAGCGATGGGTTGACCATGAATGTTCTGGGCCTGAAAACGTTTGCCGCCGTCGCCAGCCAGGGCGGCATTACCTCTGCCGCGCAAACGCTGCACACCGTGCAATCCAACATCACCCAGCGCATCCGGATGCTGGAATCGGAGTTGGGCCTGGCGCTTTTCAAGCGCCATAGCCGGGGCATGGAACTGACGCGGGCAGGCCAGCGGCTGCTGCCCTATGCCAACCGCATCGTGGCGCTGATGGATGAAGCGCAGGCCGCGGCCAAAGGAGAGGAAGACGCTCCAGCTGTCCTAACAATCGGCTCAATGGAGACCACCGCTGCGGTCCGGCTGCCCTCGCTGCTTGCCGCATACCGCCGCGTGCTTCCGCAGGTGGCCATCTCGCTGGAAACCGGCCCGACCGCGACGCTGATCGAGGCCGTGCTCACGCGGCGCCTGGACGGCGCGTTCATCGCCGGCCCGCTCAACAACCATGCGCTGGTCAGCCTGGTCGCGTTCGAAGAAGAACTGGTGCTCGTCTCGTCTGCCARCTGGGTGCGCCCCAGTGAGCTCGGCAGGCGCCTGGAAAACGGCGCGGCGGCGATCATGTTCAAGACCGGCTGCTCTTATCGCCAGCGGTTCGAACAGCTTCTGAGCGAGCGCGGCTGGCCCAGGTACACCCGGCTTGAAATGGGCACACTGGAAGGCATCCTGGGCTGTGTTGCCGCAGAGGTCGGCATCTCGCTGCTTCCACGGTCCATTGTCGAAAACGCGGCCAACAGGTCCGCCTTACGCTGCCATCCATCGACCGGCAAGAAAT
>NZ_JBFUGX010000727.1:0-2302 GCF_056402675.1 Polaromonas sp. P3_C2
ACATAGGAGCGCCTTCACCGCCGTCAAGACCAAGGCCGACGAAGGCGCGATCCTGATCTACACCAGCGGGACCACCGGCCCGCCCAAGGGTGCGCTGCTGCCGCATCGCGCCTTGATTGGCAACCTGCCTGGCTTCATCTGCAGCCAGAACTGGTTTGGCTTTGACGGCAAAACCAATAAAAAGTCGGACGCTGTTTTCTGGTCCCCGGCAGACTGGGCGTGGACAGGCGGCCTAATGGACGCCTTGCTGCCCAGCCTTTACTTCGGCCGGCCCATCGTTGCCTTCAACGGCCGCTTCAGCCCCGAGCTGGCCTTCAGCCTGATGGCGGAACAGGGCGTCACACACACCTTTTTGTTCCCGACGGCGCTCAAGGCCATGATGAAGGCCTACCCCAGGCCCGCGCAGCATTTCAAGCTGAAACTGCAGGCCATGATGAGTGCCGGCGAAGCCGTGGGCGATGCGGTGTTTGCGTACTGCAAGGATCAGCTCGGTGTGATCGTCAACGAGATGTTTGGCCAGACTGAAATCAATTACGTGGTGGGCAACTGCAGCATGAACAGGGTTCATGGCGAGCGCAGCGCCGGGCCGCCCCAAGCAAGCTCAGCCCCCTCGGGGGGCAGCGCATTACACGAAGTGAAAAGCGTGGGGGCCCTCTGGTACGAAGGCCGTGCCGACGACGTCTTCAAGGCCGCCGGCTACCGCATCGGCCCCGGTGAGATCGAGAACTGCCTGGTCAAGCACGCAGCTGTCGCCAACGCCGCCGTGGTGCCAAAACCCGACCGCGAGCGCGGTGCAGTCGTGAAAGCCTATGTGGTGCTCGCTCCTGATTTGATAGCTGCTCGCGCAAGCCACTTGGGCGGTACAGCCCGATTTGATGATGAACTAACGCTGCAGCTGCAAGCCCACGTCAAGACCATGCTGGCACCGTATGAGTACCCCAAGGAGATTGAGTTCATAGAGGCGTTGCCCATGACCACGACGGGTAAGGTGCAAAGGCGCGTGCTGCGGTTGCAAGAGGAAGAGCGCTTCAAAAACTCAGCAGGCTGACAAAGAAGCACCCATGAAAAAAGCACCCGAGGGTGCTTTTTGTTGCGCTGCCAGCAGGGGCCGGGATCTGGCTTTGCCAGTCCCAAGGCGCCTGTCCCCTGCAAGGGGAGGTGGCGCTACACGAAGTGAGCGCCGGCAGGGGTGTTCAGTTACCTAGCTGCGACTTGTTCGGCCACGTAGATTTCAACGCGGCGGTTCTTGTCGCGGCCTTGCTGCGTGTTGTTGTCGGCCACCGGCTCACGCGAACCGCGGCCGTCCGTCACGATGCGGGTGCGTGCCACGCCGCGGCTGACCAGATAGTCGCGGGCCGAATCGGCACGGTCAATGGACAGCGGGTTGTTGATGGCGTCAGAGCCGGTGTTGTCGGTGTGGCCGATGATGGTCACTGTCGTCACCGGGTTCTGGTTCAGGCTGGTGGCGAACTGGTTCAGGATAGGTGCGAAGTTCGGCTTGATGGCGGAACGGCCCACGTCAAAAGAAACGTCGCTGGGGATGTCGAGCTTCAGGCGGTTGTCGGTGGTCTGGCTGACGGCTACGCCGGTACCAACAGTCGCCTTTTCCATCGCAGCTTTCTGGTCCTGCATTTTCTTGGACCAGATATAACCACCGCCGGCACCCACAGCACCGCCCAGAACAGCACCGGTGGCTGCGCCTTTGGATCCGCCGGTCGCTGCGCCCAGCACCGCGCCTGCTACGGCGCCAATACCGGCGCCCTTGGCGGTGCCCTGCTGTGTTTCGCTCATGTTGGCGCAGCCGGAGATGGCCAGCGCGGCCAGCGCCGCACAGGTAATGGATGTGATGGTCAGTTTGTTCATGAAATGCTCCTCGGAAAGTTAATGTAGGTAATCTAGGTATGGGAGTGAAGGAGAGCGGTTGTCGGTCTCACTTCAATCAGCAGCGCATTAAAGCGCGGGTGTGTGAATACTAGGCATGCAAAAAGTGAGCAGTTGTAAGACAAGGGCGCGATATAGGCGAGCCTGCACGCCGTTTGCGGAGACCTTAAACTAGCCGTTTTGTCAATTTCGTGAATTCCGTCACAGCGTTTTTGCTGTCGTACGGCCTCTTCCATCTCACATGTGGCTCCTCCATGAATAAAGTTCAACTCGGCTCCAGCGACCTTCACGTGACCCCCATTTGCCTGGGCACCATGACATTCGGTGAGCAGGTGGATGAGCCCACGTCCCATGCCATCCTGGACCGCTCGCTGGAGCGCGGCGTCAACTTTCTCGACACCGCCGAAATGTATTCAGTGCC
>NZ_JBFUGX010000728.1:0-1908 GCF_056402675.1 Polaromonas sp. P3_C2
CAGTACGCCGACCACGTTGGCGGTAGCGACGTTGCGCAGGCGGAAAAGGCCCAGCGGGACCAGCGGTGTCGTGACCTTGGCTTCGATGGCCAGGAAGATCGCCATCAGCACTGCGGCAACACCCAGCAAACCGAGTGTCTGGCCTGACAGCCAACCGGCTTCGTTGCCGTTGACGATGCCGTAGACCGCCAGCATCAGCGCGGTGGTGACGGTGACGGCGCCCCACACGTCAAGCCGCGCGCCGGTGGCCTGCCCCTTGCCGCCGGGCAGCAGGAACAGGCACAGCGCAAACACGGCGCCGCCTATGGGCAGGTTGACCAAAAAGATCCAGTGCCAGTTGAGCGAATCGGTCAGCACGCCGCCCAGCAGCACACCGATGCTGCCGCCGCCGGCACAGACAAAGCCGTAGACACCCATGGCTTTGGCGCGCTCGGCCGGTTCGGTGAAGAGGTTCATGATGAGCGACAGCGAAATCGCCGACACCACCGCGCCGCCCAGGCCCTGCACCGCACGGGCCACCACCAGCAGCACCTGCGAATTGGCCAGGCCGCAGGCCAGCGAGGCCACGGTGAACAGCGTGAGCCCCGCCAGGAACAACCTGCGCTGGCCATACAGATCGCCCAGCCGGCCGCCCAGCAGCAAAAAACCGCCGAAGGTCAGCATATAGGCGTTCACCACCCAGACGAGCGAGGTCTCGGTAAAGCCGAGGTCTGTGCGGATGGATGGCAGCGCCACATTCACGATGGTGGTGTCGAGCACGATCATCAGCACGCCCAGGCAGAGCACCACCAGTGCCCACCAGCGCTTTCGGGTTTCCATGTTGTGTGTCATCTGCAGTTTCTCCCCGGTTCAATGAAGGTCGATCGGCGTCATCAGCGGAATCAATTCATGAGGCTCGTCTGGTTCGCAAACCCGGATGCTATCAAATCAATAGCTGGTTGCGCGCGTTCATATTGCTCTGGAGATCATTTTTATGATGAACACGCCGCAGGAGCGGTGCGGGGTGCCTGTGTCCTACAAGCGCAGCCGGATTTGGCGGATAGAAGCCGGGCATCCGGCTGGCTAATTTAGYGGTCAGGAAACGGGAGCACCGTGGCCCTCCCGGCACCCTGGCATAGCCCCGGCATGGCGGAAAGCAGGCGCCGGCTGGATCAGCGGTTGAGAATATGCAGGATGTTGCCGTCCGGGTCCTTGAACCAGGCGCCTTTGAAGTCGCCCGCGACATGCGCATCGCCTTGCAGCGTCATGCCGGGCATGTCGTAGTGTTCAAACACCACGCCTTTGGCCTTGAGCGCCTTCAGGATGTTGTCGAATTCGTCGCCCACGCCCCACGTGGCGGATGTGGCCTTGTTGGTGCCGGCGAAAGACGAGACATACACCACCACGGTGGCGGTGCCGCTCTGGTAGGTGAGCACGCCCTCTTCGGCGGTGTCCAGCGGCGTGAGGCCGAGCGTGCTTCCATAAAATTTCTTCGCCGCCGCAAGGTCCCTGACGGCGATGGTGGCCATGGCGTTTCGGTTGGCAAGCATGATTGGATGATGGCTCCTTTCAGCTCCCATGTTTGTGGCCGCGCCGGGGCATGTCAACCCTGGCCCAGCGGGAAAAATGTGTCCTTGTGTACGTGCACCGGACTCCGCATGCAAAGAAATGTATCCACGCTCCGCCGGCAGGTAAACCGGCGCAACACCCTGCAAGAACACTGGTATTGGGTACGGGGATAGCATCCAATGGTGACTGACCACACTCCCTTAGGAAGCCCATGCACGCGACAACCAACACCCCCACCAATACGCCTTCCAGCCTGAACCACCACCGCATCTGGATGCCGGTCTCCTTGCTGGCCCTGGCCACCGCGGCAGCCTTGCTGGCCGCGCAGGCACAAGCCCAGACCGCTGAGCCGGCCATGGC
>NZ_JBFUGX010000729.1:0-1901 GCF_056402675.1 Polaromonas sp. P3_C2
CCATCCCTACACAAAGGCACTCATTGCCGACGCGCCGCGCATGGATGCGAAACCGCTCACGTACAGGCCGATTGCGGGCGAGATGCCGAGCCCCATGAATGTTCCGAGCGGTTGCGCGTTTCACCCCCGGTGTCCGCATGTCATGCCCATTTGCCGGGAAGTCCGGCCGGCCCTGATCGAAGTCGCGCCGTCGCAAATCTCGGCCTGCCACCTGAATACCACCGCTTCAAAAGCCGCGGAGCCCTGACACCAGGGCGCCGTCTTGAGGGAGGGCGCCGGGAGGGCTGGTGCGCCGCGCATTCCCGAGGCATCATGGCGCCCATGCCCCCCTCAGCTGCACCACCCGCCCACCAGGGCCGCGTCTTCGGCTCACCGTGGGCCGGCATCTACGCCACGCAGATGGAAAGCGCGCGCCACTTCGGCCGCCACTGGCATGCGGTGTATGGCGTAGGGTTGATGGAGCAAGGCGCGCAAAGCTCGGCCAGCGGGCGCGGCCCGGTCGATGCCTATGCCGGTGATGTCATCATGTGCAACCCTGGCGAGGTGCATGACGGCCGGCCGCTGGGCGGCCCTTCGCGCCGGTGGCGCATGCTGTACTTTGAGCCCGCGGCCATCGCGTCCCTGGTGGCCGATGCGCCAGGTAACTCGCTGGCCACTGACATCGAACTCACGCGCCCCGTCACGCAAGACGTGCGCCTGCGCACAGCGTTGCAACGCCTGCTCGGCCGCCTGCAGCGCTGGGACGCCGGTGCGGGGCGCAGCGGCGCGGATGCCCTCGCATGTGAAGAGTCGCTGGTCCGCGCCTGCGCCCTGCTGCTGCACCGCCATGCCGTTTCGCCTGTCACGCAATCGCAAGTCTCATCGTCTTCACCTGAGCTGCACCGCGCCCGCGACCAACTGGCCGCTGACTTGCTGGCCCCGCCCACGTTGACGGAGCTGGCGCGCACCGCAGGCCTTAGCAAGTTCCAGCTTCTGCGCCGTTTTGAAAAAGCCTTTGGCCTCACTCCCCACGCCTGGCTGCTGCAGCAGCGTGTCGAGCATGCGCGCAGCCTCATTCGCAGCGGCGCCGGGCTGGCGCAGGTGGCCGCCGCCTGTGGCTTTGCCGACCAGAGCCACATGACGCGGCTGTTTGCCCGCCAGTTTGGCTTTACGCCCGGCGCGTGGGAGCAGGCCATGAATAAACTCCACTGCAATAACGTTCAAGACGGCTGGCGTGCGCGGCGGCATGCTGGCCGCTGTTTCACTTTTTAAAGAAGGCCGTCGCGCATGTTCTTCCGCCATTCCCCGGCCATCTGGGCCGACTACCCCGAGCTGGTGCCCGGCGTGCTGGCCGCCACCGGCATCACGGCCGATGCAGACGTCTCAGCCCAGGTCGCCCGCTTCAACGCCATCGCTGCCACCCGCCTGGCCACGAACGCTGAAGGCGAGCTGCCCGAAGTGCAGGCCTGGCGCCGTACCTTTTCAAAAATGGGCCTCAAGCCCACGCAATACCGCTGCGCGTCTGAATCACTGCTGCGCCGCTTCCGCAAGGAAGGTTCGCTGCCGCAGCTGCACCCGCTGGTTGACCTGTGCAATGCCGTGTCGATTGCGTTCGCCATTCCCGTCGCCGTGTTTGACGTGGCCCGGGTGGCGCAGCAGCTGGAGGTGCGCTACGCCACCGGCGCTGAAAGCTACCAGGCCTTCAGCGGCGAAACAGAGCACCCCGAGCCGCATGAAGTCATCTTTGCCGACGCCGCCCAGCCGCCCTCCGCCCACGCCCGCCGCTGGACGCACCGGCAAAGCGGTCTCTCGGCCGTCAGCGCTGCCACGCACAGCGTCCTCATCGTGGCCGAAGCCCTGCACGCCACGGCGGCAGACGACGTGCGCCGTCTCATCAGCACACTCGCTGCCGAGCTGGCCGC
>NZ_JBFUGX010000730.1:0-1901 GCF_056402675.1 Polaromonas sp. P3_C2
GCTCCTGCCGCTGCTGCATCCGCTCCGGCTGCTGCCGCCTCGGCACCTGCTGCTGACGCCGCTGCCGCTGCAGCCGCTGCTACGGCCGCTCCAGCCAGCGCTGCGAAGTAATTCTTCAGCGAGTCGAAAAAAGCCGCCGCGAGGCGGCTTTTTTATGGACGCTTGTTTGCCGCGATGGACGGCATGCACCCGCATTGCAGGGCCCACGACCCTTCCTCAGATATGGATCCAGCGTGTGCCGACGTCGGGCCTGGCCACAATGATGTCTTCCGCGTCCCAACCCACGGCTGCGGCCATCAGGTTTTGCACCAGCTCCGGCCGGTTGTTTTGCGCGCTGAGATGGGCTGCCACCAGGTAGCGTAGCCCCTGATGCATGACGCCGCGGGCGACATCCGCTGCGGCCGTATTGGAAAGATGCCCAAATTGGCCGCCCACCCGCCGCTTCAGGAATGCGGGATAGGACGATTGGGCCAGCATGTCGGAATCGTGGTTGCACTCCAGCATCAGGGCGTCGCAGCCCCCAAGGTTTTCCAGTACATGCGAAGTGGCATGACCGAGATCAGTGAGGATGCCCAGCTTTGCCGATCCGTCGGTACAGCTCAGTTGCAGGGGTTCCCGGGCATCGTGGGGCACCGTAAAAGGCGTCAGCTGCATGCCGCCGAGGTCAATGGCTTTACCGTCGCGCGCCTTGTGCAGCAACCCGTCAAAATCCGGTGCCCCTATGCCTGCGTGGGTGCCATGGCTCATCCAGACCGGGATCCGGTAGCGAAGCGACAGTGACCGGGCGCAACCGACGTGGTCACCGTGCTCATGGGTGATGAACACGGCGTGAATGTCTTCGGGTTGCAGGCCCGCCTCACCGAGCCTGTAGAGCAGGTGCTTGAGCCCTAGCCCGCAGTCGACAAGAACGCGAAGCGGCGTGATTCCTGACGCTTCAACCAGTGTGGCATTGCCTGAACTGCCACTGCCCAGACTTTTGAACCTCAACACACCGGTATGGAATCGTCAGTCGGGATGAACAGGGTCACGAACCGGGATTTATCGCAGATCGTCGGCAATCACCTGGATGATGCGCTGGGCATTGGCCGATGCTTCAGGGGCGCCCTGGGCATTGAGGACCGATACCGTGGTGCTTTCACCCTGGCTCTTGACGGCGATACGGTACTTCAACGGCGGCACGGCGGCTGGCGAGCCGCTGAACAGCTTGCTGAAGAAACCGGGCTCGGTTTTGTTCACGATGGGCTCGACGTAGCGCACGAAGTAGGTTCCCTGGCTGCGGTCGCGATCTTCAACCGTGAAGCCGGTGCGGTCCAGTGCCAGGCCGACGCGGCGCCATGCACGTTCAAAGCCTTCGTCGATCTGCACGACGGGCTGGCTGTTGACAGTGGCGATCCGCGAGGTCTGTTTGTCTGCACCGGCGGCCACCAGGGCCTTCGATTGCTCTTGCGTGACACCCAGCTTGACCATCAGGCGCCGCAGGAATTCGGCTTCCAGCTCCGGGTCGGCAGGGCGCGGTTGCCACATGGTGCTGTCGCCGCCGGTTTGGCCGGCTTTGACGCCGGTCAACACCTCGACCATGCCGCGGTGGCTGACATAGATTTCCGTGCCGCCATCAGGACGGCGCTCCAGCCGTGTGCGGAACTTGTCGCGTTCACCGGTGGAGTAAAGGCTGTCGAATACTTTGCCGATGGTGTTGCGGATGAAATCCTGCGGGAGCTTGGCGCGGTTTTCAGCGTAATCGGTTTCCATGATGCCGAGGTTTTCCTGGTCCTGGGACAGCAGGAAGCCGCTCTCCAGCCAGAAATCACGCACGGGCGTCCAGAGCTTGTCTGCGGGCCGGTTCACCACCAGCCAGCGCTGGCTTCCCGCGCGCTCGATGCGAACGTCGCCCACGGTCACAG
>NZ_JBFUGX010000731.1:0-1884 GCF_056402675.1 Polaromonas sp. P3_C2
GAGAAAGGGAGGGCCGTGTAAGCAGCGCCTGCTGGTTCTCAGTGATTGTCGCGCGGCACGAAAGAGCCGCGCTTGCCGACCAGGAAATCCAGGTCAACGCCTTCGTCGGCCTGCAGCACGTGGTCGATGTAAAGCTTCCAGTAGCCTGAAGACAGCGGCGGCTCGGGTGCTTTCCAGCTGGTCATGCGCCTGGCGAGCTCTTCGTCACTGACATGCAGGTGTAGCCGGCGGTTGGGCACATCCAGTTCGATGATGTCACCGTTTTGCACCAGGGCCAGTGGCCCGCCTGCTGCGGCTTCAGGGGCTGTGTGCAGTATCACGGTGCCATACGCTGTACCGCTCATGCGGGCGTCGCTGATGCGGACCATGTCGGTGATGCCTTTGCGCAGCACCTTGGGCGGCAGTGGCATGTTGCCGACTTCGGCCATGCCGGGGTAGCCCTTGGGCCCGCAGTTCTTCAGCACCATCACGCAGTTCTCGTCGATGTCCAGGTTTTCATCGTCGATGCGTGCATGGAAATCTTCAATGGTTTCAAAGACTACGGCACGGCCTTTGTGCACCATGAGCGCGGGCGTGGCTGCGCTGGGCTTGATGACCGCGCCGCGCGGCGACAGGTTGCCCCGCAGCACGGCGATGCCGGCCTTGTCCTTGAAGGGAGTGGAGAGCGGCATGATGACATCAGTGTTGTAGTTTTCCGCATCAGCAATGTTCTCGCCGATGGTTTTGCCGTTGGCTGTAATGGCGCTGGTGTGCAGGTGCTGCGCGATTTCCTTCATCACGACAGGCAGGCCGCCGGCGTAGCAGAAATCTTCCATCAGGTATTTACCGGAAGGCTGCAGGTTAACGAGGCAGGGCAGCTCGCTGGCCAGGCGGTCAAAGTCATCCACCGTGAGCTTCACGCCGATACGTCCGGCGATGGCGATCAGGTGAATGACTGCGTTGGTGGAGCCGCCAATGGCGGCCAGGGTCTTGATGGCATTTTCGAATGCCTCACGCGTGAGAATCTTCGAGAGTGTGAGGTCTTCGTGCACCATCTCGACGGCACGTCGACCGGCCATGCGGGCCAGTACATTGCGCCGGCCGTCCACTGCCGGATACGCGGCGTTGCCGGGCAGGCCTATGCCCAGCGCCTCGACCATGCTGGCCATCGTTGATGCCGTGCCCATGGTCATGCAGTGGCCGTGGCTGCGGTGCATGCAGCTTTCGGCCTCAAAAAACTCGGCAAGTTTGAGTGTGCCGGCACGCACCTGCTCGCTCATGCTCCAGACGCCGGTGCCCGAGCCCAGCTCCTGGCCGCGCCATTTACCGCTGAGCATAGGCCCGCCGCTGACACCCACTGTAGGCAGATCGACGCTGGAGGCGCCCATCACCAAGGAGGGCGTGGTTTTGTCGCAGCCCATCAGCAGCACCACGCCGTCGATCGGATTGCCGCGAATGCTTTCTTCCACGTCCATGCTGGCCAGGTTGCGGTACAGCATGGCGGTGGGGCGCAGCAGCGTCTCGCCCAGCGACATCACCGGAAACTCCAGTGGAAAGCCGCCTGCCTCATAGACACCGATCTTGACCTGCTCGGCGATGGTGCGGAAGTGCGAGTTGCAGGGAGTCAGTTCGCTGAAGGTGTTGCAGATGCCGATGACCGGCCTGCCGTCAAACTGGTCGTGCGGGACGCCCTTGCCCTTGACCCAGCTGCGGTAGGCAAAGCCGTCGCGGTCCTGGCGGCCGAACCATTGCTGGCTGCGCAGTTCTTCGGGTTTCTTTTTGGGTTTGCTGCTGTCGGTCATGTGCTGTCGGCCTAAATAGTAGGGTTAATCCTGAAAGTGTAAAGGTATTATCGTCATACCATTGCGGCCGCTGTCTTAGTGAAAACCATGATCGGAGTAGTTC
>NZ_JBFUGX010000732.1:0-1876 GCF_056402675.1 Polaromonas sp. P3_C2
GCCTCAAACTTGCAGGCGTCAAGCTCGCGGGCTCGGGCGTGCAGGCCGCCATGGATCATTTCTCCAGCCATGCGGCTGTGGTGCCGCAGCGCAAGGCAGCCTGATCACCCGCTGCGCACGAGCGCAGGGGGTGTTACGTCAAACGGTCATCAAAATTCCATAAATTACTGAATCAAAAAGGGAAACCATGCAACGCAGAACCTTTATCAGCGCGGCGGCGGCCACAGCCGCCATGGTGGCGTCACCCATGCTCAGGGCGCAAACGCTGCCCAGCGGGCCGGTGCGCATTGTGGTGGGTTTCCCGCCCGGCGGCGGCACCGACGCGCTGGCGCGCGTGGTCGGCCAGAAGCTGTCCACCATGTGGAACACCTCGGTCATCATTGAAAACAAGGGCGGCGCCGCCGGTGTGATTGCGGCCGATTACGTGGCCAAGCAGGCCGGTGACGGCAACACCTTGCTGATGGCCCACATCAACAGCCACGCGCTGGCACCGGCGCTCGGCATCAAGCTCGGCTACGACGCAGACCGCGACTTCGTGCCCATCAGCATGGTCGGCGTCACGCCTAACATGCTCATCTGCAATGCCGACCAGCCCGCCAAAACCGTGAAGGACCTGGTGGCCTTGTGCAAGGCCAAGCCCGGCCAGATCAGCTTTGCTTCCGCGGGCGGTGGTTCGGCCCAGCACTTTGCACTGGAAATGTTCAAGCTCCAGGCAAAGATTTTTGCGCTGCACATTCCTTACCGTGGCTCAGGCCCGGCGCTGGTCGATCTGATCGGCGGGCAGGTCAACTACTGCTTTGAAACCATGACCTCGGCCACGCCGCATGTCAAAAGCGGCAAGGCCATCGCGCTGGCGCAAACGCGTCTCAAGCGCGCCAAAGGCCATTCCAATGTGCCCACCATGGCCGAGTCCGGTTTCCCGGGCTTCGAAGCCACCGTGTGGTACGGCCTCATGGGCCCTTCCAAAATGCCGCGGGCCATGGTTCAGCGCATGAATGAAGACGTCAACAAGGTGCTGGCCATGCCGGACGTGCAGGAAAAGATGGACCAGTACGGCGCCGAAGACGGCGGCGGCAGCACCGAAAAATTTGCGGCCTTCATCAAGATGGAGCAAAAGAAGTGGGCGCAGGTGGCCCAGCAGGCCAAGGTCAGGGTCGACGCCTGACATACACCGCGCACCGGAAGCACAAGCCGGCCTTGGGCCGGCTTTTTTATTGACACCAATTTTTTCACAAGAGGGTAGGGATTCGTTTCATGAAAGTTGTTAATTTTCCAAAGGGCGGCAGTTTGCTGGCCGCTCTTTTTCTGGGCCTGGCCTGCTCGGCCGCTTCGGCCGACATCGTGCTCGGCCACTCGGGTGACCTCTCTGGCAACAGCGCCGCACTGACGACCGACTATGTGCGCGGCATGAACGCCTACTTTGACGACATCAACAAAAAAGGCGGCGTTCGCGGCGAGAAAATCAAACTCGTCAGCCTGGACGACGGCTTCAACCCCGACAAGACGGCCGAGAACACCAAGGCCCTGATCGAAACCCAAAACGCCGTGGCGCTGGTGGGCTATCGCGGCACGGCCAACATGCTGAAGATCGTGCCCCTGGTGCAGGCGGCCGGCATTGCGGAGATCGGCAACACCAGCGGCGCAAAGTCGCTGCGCGACCCGTATGTGTCCAACCTGTTCCATGTGCGCGCAAGCACCACCGACGAGATCGAAGCGGCGGTCAACCACGCGTGGACCATCGGCATCAAAAAAATCGGCGTGATGTACCAGGATGACGCTTTCGGCAAGGAAGGCCTGGAAGCCCTGAACGCCGCCATGCAAAAGCGCGGCGCAACGGCTGCTGCCGTGGCCCCGGTGCCGCGCGGCACGGTAGACG
>NZ_JBFUGX010000733.1:0-1875 GCF_056402675.1 Polaromonas sp. P3_C2
GGATTGAGCGGCGGTCTTCCTGGTTTTTTTGGCCTTGGCGGGCTTTACCCCATCCTGGGCCGATTGAGCCTGCACATTACCGCCCAGCAGCGCCATGGCCAAAACGGCAGCCAGCGCATTGCAAAAATTCCTGTTCATACTTTTTCCTCCCTTTTTATTCTTTCGCAAACGCAGGTGACACCGCGTTTCGCCTCAAGCTTTATTGCAGCTTGGGGTCTCCAAATTGTTCATCATCCGGTGGCACATCCGCCGGCAGGCGGAACCCTTCGCTGGCCCAGGCGCCCAAGTCTATGTTCTTGCAACGCTCGCTGCAAAATGGGCGAAAAGGGTTGCTGGGTGCGTAAATGCTTTCACCGCCGCAGCCAGGACATATGACCCGTTTGAGAGGCGGAGAATCTTTCTTCATCGCAGGCATGTTTGTAGACAGGTCTGGGGATCAATCGGGTGTGATGGCGATGAGGCAGCAAGTCCTGAAATCAGGAGCAAAGCGTCAGCTCAAACGCAGAATCTTCGGTGCTGGCGTGCAGCCGGTCGTCACTGCCGTGGCGCATGAGGCGCACCGACACAATCAGCCGGTTACCGCTGATTTCGGGAATCAACCCCAGAGCCGGGTCTATCCGCAGGCGCAACAGCTGAAAGGTGCGCCCCTGCGGCAACGTCTGCTGGTATTGCCCGCCGGGCGCCACCACTTTTTGAGGCGCCCCGGAGTCACGCAACAGCGTTAGCAGTACACGTATGGATTCGGCCAGCGGCACCAGCGGCGTGATCCAGCGCTGCAGGTCTTGCTGGCGTGTTTCGGTGTCAAGGTGCTGCCACGCATAGTAGGCCGGCAAATCAAACTCACAGGTCCCGCCCGGGATGCCGACACGGCTGCGAATGCTCATCAGCCAGTCGTTCTCCGTCAGGGAATGACCGGCTTTGCCCGGCAGGTTGTTCAAGGCGGAAAAACAGCCCTCAAGCTGGCCGGTCACCTCGTCCAGAACGGCTTCGGAAATGGCCGGGTTGCCGCGGTAGCCGTTGAGGACATGTTTTTGTTTCTCAAGGTCCTTGAGCACATCGGTCTTCAGGTCGGCACGCGCGCCGACATCCATGATTTCAAAAATGGTCGTGATCGCGTAATGATGATCCGTCGGGCTCTCACGCTCCACCAATTCACCGAGACGGCGAAACAGGTGTTCAAGTCGCAGATAAGTGCGTATGCGTTCGTGAAAAGGATACTCGTAAAGGATCACAGCGCTAGATTTCGTCGGCTTTAAATGAGGAGGTTTGTTTGCGCATCATAGCCCGAAGCGCCAGGCAAGCTGTCGGACCAGGGCTTCCAGGCTCGCCAGAGACAAGCCATCGTTATAGAGGCATATGTCAGCCGCAGACAGGCGCTGCGCGCGGCTTGCCTGGCCAGCCATGATTTTCTCCACCACCTCCCGTGGCCAGCCGTTTCGGGCCATCACGCGGTCAATCTGGGTCTTTTCACTGCAATCCACAATCAGAACCTGGTCAAGCTGCTGCCGCCATCGCCCCGACTCCACCAGCAACGGGACGTCAAAAATGACACAAGCACTGCCGCCCGCGACCGCCTGCTCATATTGATGCAGGGTTTCCCGGCTTACCCAGGGGTGCACGATGGACTCAAGCCTGCGCCGTGCAGATGGGTCGTCAAAGACCAGCTGCCGCATCCGTTCCCTGTGCATGGCTCCTTCGGGGGTGATCAGTTCTCCGCCGAACAGCGCTGCAATTTCCGGCACAGCCGCCCCACCGGCTGCCGTGACCGCACGGGAAATGGCATCAGCATCCACCAACGCCGCGCCGTGGGCAACCAGAATACCGGCAATCGTGCTTTTACCGCTGCCTATGCCACCGGTCAGTCCAATACGCAGG
>NZ_JBFUGX010000734.1:0-1875 GCF_056402675.1 Polaromonas sp. P3_C2
TTTCATGATCGAGCTCAAAGGTATTTTTCAAACCTACAAGGGCCCCAGCGGCCCGGTCGAAGCACTGCGGGGCGTCGACCTTCACATCAACCCGGGCGAGGTCTACGGCATCATCGGCCGCAGTGGTGCGGGCAAAAGCTCGCTGGTGCGCGTGGTCAACCTGCTGAACCGGCCGACGGCCGGCCAGGTTTTGGTGGGCGGCCGGGAACTGACTTCGCTGAACGGCGAAGCACTGCGTGTAGCCCGGCGCGACATCGGCATCATCTTTCAGCATTTCAATCTGCTGTCGTCACGCACGGTGTACGGCAACGTGGCCTTGCCGCTGGAGATTGCGGGTTTGTCGGCAGCCGACATCAAGGCGCGAGTTGAACCGCTGCTGGACCTGGTCGGCCTGAGCACGCTGGCGGACCGGTACCCGGCGCAGATCAGCGGCGGGCAAAAGCAGCGTGTGGGCATTGCGCGCGCGCTGGCCAACCGGCCCAAGGTGTTGCTGTCGGATGAAGCTACTTCGGCGCTGGACCCCGAAACCACGCGCTCCATCCTCGGCCTGCTGCGCCAGATCAACAAGGAATTCGGCCTCACCATCGTGCTGATCACGCACCAGATGCAGGTGATCAAACAGGTGGCCGACCGCGTGGCGGTGATTGACGCCGGCCGCATTGTCGAAAGCGGCCCGGTGATTGATGTTTTTACCCGGCCCCAGCACGACACCACACGCAGCCTGATCGCCGAGATCGTGCCGCAGGATTTGCCCGACAGCGTGCTGGCGCGCATACGCACCCTGATGAGCGCCGAGCACCCTGAAGAAGGGCAGCTTTTGCGGCTGGCATTTGCGGGCGATGAGTCGGATCGGCCTTTGCTGTCAGACGTGATTCGCCGTTTCGGCATTGATCTGTCCATCGTGCACGGGCAGGTGGATGAGATTCAGGGCAAGCCTTTCGGCTCGCTGGCAGTGTTTGCGCGCGGCGCACGCGAGCAGCTCAACGCGGCGGTGGCGCATTTGCGCGGCGCAGGCGTGCATGTAGACCAGGTCGGCGGTGAGCTGGCCGTGGGCGGGAGGATTTAAGCCGTGTTCAGCAACTTTTCACAAGCCCTGCTCGAGCTCTTTGTCAGCTCGCTGTGGGAAACCATCGTCATGGTGGGCATCTCGGGCGCGGTGGGCGCGCTCATCGGCATTCCACTCGGGGTGTTTTTGCGGCTGACAGACGAGGGCGGCGTGTTGCAGAACGCGGGCGTGAACCGCGTCGTCGGCGGCCTTGTCAATGCGGTGCGTTCCACGCCTTTCATCATTTTGCTGGTGGCCATCATTCCGCTGACGCGCTTCATCACCGGCTCGTCCATCGGCACGGCGGCGGCCGTGGTGCCGCTCACCATCGCGGCGGCGCCGTTCATTGCACGTCTGGTGGAAACCTCGCTGCGCGAAGTCGACCACGGGCTGATCGAAGCCGCGCTGGCCATGGGTGCGACCACACGGCAGATCGTCTTCAAGGTGCTGCTGCCCGAGGCGCTGCCCGGCATCGTCGCGGGCCTGACCATCACCTTCGTGAGCCTCACGGGTTACTCGGCCATGGCCGGCGCCATTGGCGGCGGCGGGTTGGGGGACCTGGGCATCCGCTACGGCTACCAGCGCTTTTTGCCGGAAGTGATGCTGGCCGTGGTGCTGGTGCTCATCCTGTTTGTGCAGGCGGTGCAAAGCCTGGGCGACTGGGCTGTGCGCAGGTTGAGCCACAGATGAGCGAGGCCTTCACCTCCTATCAACAGCGATGTTGACTCCCTGAGTTCCTCCCTCCCCCACTGGGGGAGGGCAGGAGTGGGGGCCAGCGGCGGTCGAAAGGCTGCCCGGCTTGCAGAGGCCGCCGGCCCTCACCCTAACCC
>NZ_JBFUGX010000735.1:0-1870 GCF_056402675.1 Polaromonas sp. P3_C2
AGCGAGAGAGACAGAGGGAAAACCCGCACCACCGTGATCAGCAACAATAAGCAATGGAAGCCGCACGCCACCGTACGGCAGCGTGCGCCGGCAGCAACCTTTACGAGAAAGACAAAATCATGCGGGTCAAGGACAAATCCATCATCGTGACCGGCTCCGGAGGCGGTATCGGTGAAGGCATCGCGCGGCGGCTGGCGGCCGAGGGCGCCAGGGTCATCGTCAACGACATCAATGTGGCGCTGGGCGAAAAAGTCGTGGCCGCCATCGTCAAGGCCGGCGGCACAGCTTCGTTCTTTGCCGCCGACGTCACAAAGTCCGCCGAGGTCAAGGCGCTGGTGGCTGCCGCTGTGCAGCGCTACGGCCGGCTCGACGTGATGGTCAGCAACGCCGGCTGGACGCACCGCAACCAGCCAGCACTTGATGTCAGCGAAGACGATTTCGACAAGTGCTACGCCATCAACGTCAAGAGCATTTACCTGGCTACCATCCACGCCACGCCGGTATTTCGCGAGCAAGGCGGGGGCAGTTTCATCAACATTGCGTCGACGGCGGGGGTACGCCCCCGTCCTGGCCTGACCTGGTACAACGGCTCCAAGGGGGCCGTCATCACGACCTCCAAGTCGCTGGCTGCCGAGCTCGGCCCCGACAACATCCGGGTCAATTGCATCAACCCGGTATTCAACCCCGACACAGGCCTCTCGGCCGAATTCGCGGGTGGCCCGCTGGATGAAGAACGCAAGGCGAAGTTTCGCGCGAGCATTCCGCTGGGACGTTTTTCGACCGCGCTGGATGTGGCCAATGCCGCGCTTTACCTGGCCAGCGACGAAGCGGACTTCATCAGCGGTGTATGCCTGGAAGTAGACGGCGCCCGGTGTGTGTAGAGCCCCCACGGTCGCTCACTTCGTGTAGCTCCCTGCCCCCCCGAGGGGGCCGCCCGCCTGCGGTCTGGCAAAGCCAGTCCCGCGGCTCATGCTGGGTTTAAGAGTTCTGTGCGTAACCAGTGCGAGGTATTTCACCAATGGGTGCCGCGGAACCGGCTTTGCCGGGCCGCAGGCACCGTCCCCTGCAAGGGGAAAAGGGCTACACGAAGTGAGCTCGATAGGGGTGTGCCAATTTTTCGGCTTCGCCGGCCCCAGGCGCCGCCCCCTTGAGGGGGGAACGGGCTACACGAAGTGAGCCTGGACGGGGGTGAGCCAATCCCTCTTTGGGGATAAGGCCTGGTTTTAGTGCCCCAGCCGGGCCAATGGGGTAAATTCTCCCCTTGGGCTCCTCACGATGACGACCGACAAAATCATTCCGCTGGCAGATATTCGCTACGCAAGCCGCGTACCGCATATCCCTGCCCGGTTGTCTGCCCCGACGGGCCTGCTGAGCGACACGCTGGGCCGGCCGCTGCGGGATTTGCGCATCAGCGTGACGGATCGCTGCAATTTCCGCTGCAGCTACTGCATGCCGCGCGAGGTATTCGACAAGGACTACGCTTTCCTGCCGCAAACCTCGCTGCTGAGTTTTGAGGAAATCACGCGCTTGGCGAAGATTTTTGTGGCTCATGGGGTCGAGAAAATCCGGCTGACGGGCGGCGAGCCGCTGCTGCGCAAGCACCTGGAGATACTGATCGAAATGCTGGCGAAGCTGCAAACGCCGCAGGGCAAGCCGCTGGACATCACGCTGACCACCAACGCCTCGCTGCTCGCCAAAAAAGCCCAATCCCTCAAGGATGCTGGACTGCAGCGCGTCACCGTGAGCCTTGATGCGCTGGACGACACCATCTTCCGTCGCATGAACGATGTGGACTTTCCGGTGGCTGATGTGCTCAAGGGCATTGAAGTGGCGCAAAAGGTTGGCCTGGCGCCGCTCAAGGTCAACATGG
>NZ_JBFUGX010000736.1:0-1859 GCF_056402675.1 Polaromonas sp. P3_C2
GCAGAATACAGAATCAAACTGTCAGTGAGAAAGCCAGAAAACCGGGTTTGATGACCACCATGAATCCGGGAATTGAAACCGGCATGGGAAAACCACCGCAGGCGTTTACTGGCGAATCAGGTCCGCCCCAGCCGGCGTCTTGAACTGGAAGGCGGCAGGGCCAAGTGCAGGGTTGATCTCGAACTGACTGAAGGTCATCACTGACTTCTGGCCAAAGCTGTCAAGGATTTCCAGCATGGCGAGTTCGCTGCCCTTCCCGGTCGGTTTGAAACCGACACTGATGCTCTGCAACTGGCCGTCTTTGGTTTTGGGTTTGGCCTGTATCCACTGCAAACCATCTCTGTCAGGCAAGGACGCCAGGTTGAAATCGGCTTGCAGGCCCTTGAGGTCTGCAGCAGCGGCGATCACGGCGGCCGGGGTTCCGTTCAGTACCTGGGCCAGCTTGCGCGAGGTGACCTGGTTCAAGTCTGCGTCATAGAGCCACAGGGTCTGGCCGTCGGCCACGATGGTTTGTTCAAAAGGCTTTTTATAGACAAAGCGGAAACGGTTGGGCCGCGAAAACTCAAACGTACCGTTCGACGTCTTGCTGCGTGCAGCCTGGCCGTCCTTGCCGGGCGCCGTCACCACCTGGGTGAACTCGGCGCGGCCGCTGCTGACGGTCTTCACGAAAGTTTCGAGGCTTTCCAGGCCATCGGCCCATACGGAATGGGCGCAAGCAGCTATCAAAACAGTAGCAAAATATTTCTTCATGATCGTCACTCCGCCCGTGAGGGCACCAGGATTTCGCGCTGGCCGCTGCCACTCATGGCGCTGACCAGCCCGGCTTTTTCCATGTCTTCGACCAGCCGCGCAGCGCGGTTGTAGCCGATCTTGAGATGACGCTGCACCAATGAAATGCTGGCCTTGCGGTTTTTCAGCACGACTTCCACGGCCTGGTCGTACATCGGGTCTTTTTCACCGCCGCCGTTACCGCCACTGCTGCCATCACCCAGCAAGTCGCCGTCTTCGCCATCGACGGTACCGCCTTCCAGCACGCCCTCGATGTAATTGGGTTCGCCCTGCAGCTTGAGGTAGGCCACCACGCGGTGCACTTCGTCATCACTCACAAACGCACCATGCACCCGAATTGGAAAGCCTGTACCACTCGGCATGTAAAGCATGTCACCCATTCCTAACAATGCCTCAGCGCCCATCTGGTCAAGAATGGTCCGGCTGTCGATCTTGCTGCTGACCTGGAAAGACAGGCGGGTCGGGATATTGGCCTTGATCAGGCCAGTAATCACATCCACGCTTGGCCTCTGGGTGGCCAGCACCAGGTGGATGCCGGCGGCCCGGGCTTTTTGCGCCAGGCGGGCGATCAGCTCTTCAATCTTCTTGCCGACCACCATCATCAGGTCGGCCAGCTCGTCGATCACCACCACGATGTAAGGCAGGCGTTCCAGCGGCTCGGGTTGCTCGGGCGTGAGGCTGAAGGGGTTGTAGATGAATTCGCCCTTGGCCTTGGCCTCGTCGAGCTTGGCGTTGTAACCGGCCAGGTTGCGCACGCCCAGCTTGCTCATGAGCTTGTAGCGCTTTTCCATTTCGGCCACACACCAGTTCAGGCCGTGGGCGGCCTGGCGCATGTCGGTCACCACCGGCGCCAGCAAATGCGGAATGCCTTCATAGACACTCATTTCCAGCATCTTGGGGTCGATCAGCAGCAGCCGCACGTCACGCGCATCGGCCTTGTAGAGCAGGCTCAGGATCATGGCATTGATGCCGACCGACTTGCCGGAGCCGGTAGTACCGGCCACCAGGCAGTGCGGCATCTTGGCGAGGTCAGCCACCACCGCAGCGCCGCTGATGTCCTTGCCCAGGCC
>NZ_JBFUGX010000737.1:0-1858 GCF_056402675.1 Polaromonas sp. P3_C2
GTGCTGACGGCGGTGAAAACCAAAAACGAGAAAAACCGGATCCTGCCGGTCTTCACCCTCGACCAGATGGCGCTGAACCAGAAAACCCAGCGCATCCAGGGCTTCATGATGCCGCTGGACCCGGGTGAAAAGCAAAAGCATTTTTTGCTCTCGTCGGTGCCGCTGACCTGCGCCTTCTGCCTGCCCGGCGGGCCCGAGAGCATGGTCGAAGTCAAAACCAAAACGCCGGTGAAATACAGCATGGAGCCGGTGGTGGTGGAGGGGCGCTTCCTGGTCCTGAACGACGACTCTTACGGTCTTTACTACCGCATTACGGATGCAACCAGCGTCAGGTAAGAGCCGCGCACAAAACTGCCGTGGCTGACGCTTTTTAAGCGGAGCCGTCCCGCAAAATACGGAGACGGCACCGCGACGGCCTGGCAACCCGCACGCTAAGATTGCGCAATGAACCAGCTTGTCTTCGTGTCCCTGCTTCCCGTCGTGTTGTTGATTGCTACAGGTTTCATAGCTGGTCGCGCACAGTGGGTAAGGCCCGGAGCGATAAAAGACCTTTCAAACCTGGTCTTTCTGCTGCTCACGCCAGCGCTGCTGTTTCGCACCATGAGCAAGGTGCGTATTGAGCAGCTGGACTTCAAGCCCGTGCTGGCTTACTTTCTGGCCGTGGTCGTGTTGTTTGGTGGCACCCTGCTGCTGCAGGGCTTTAACCGCCGCGCCGCCGTACTGGCACTGGCCAACACCTTCTCCAACACCGTCATGATCGGCATCGCGCTGGTCGGGTTGATGTATGGCCCCGAAGGGTTGGTGACGCTGTTTACGCTGGTCTCGGTGCATTCGCTGGTGTTGCTGACCAGCGCCACGGTGGTGCTGGAACTGGCGGTGGCGCACGAACAGAAGCTGGGCACGGCCGATGAAGTCACCACCGCACCACGCCACCCGGTGGCCACGGTGTTGATGGCCGTGAAAAACGCGCTGCTGCACCCGGTGCCGCTGCCCATCATGGCGGGCCTGCTGTTTGCGCAGACCGGCCTCACGATTCCCGCGGTGGTCGACAAGCCACTGGAATTGCTGGCCAATGCCTTCGGTCCGCTGGCGCTGGTGCTGGTGGGCGTGACGCTGGCCAACACGCGTGTGGGGGAGCACTGGCGCCAGGCGCTGGCTTTGGCTGGCGTGAAAAACCTGCTGCATCCCTTGCTGGTGTTCGGCTTGTGCCGCCTGCTGGGTGTGGGTGGCGTGCCGATGGCGGTGATGGTGGTGGCATCGGCCCTTCCGATCGGTGCCAATGTGTTTTTGTTTTCCCAGCGCTACAAGGTCGCGGAAGACCTGATTACTGCCAGTGTGGTGGTGTCCACCGCACTGGCCCTGGTGACGCTGACCATTGTGCTGCTGCTGGTCGGGCGGTTTGTCTAAATTTCATTCACGGAGCCATTGATGCAGTTCCTACAGTCCCTCCCGGTATCGGCACAAACCATCGGTCTGCTCCTGCTGTCCAACGTGTTCATGACCTTTGCCTGGTACGGACACCTGAAAAACCTGGCCACCTCGCCCTGGTATATCGCAGCGCTGATCAGCTGGGGCATCGCACTGTTTGAATACCTGCTGCAGGTGCCCGGCAACCGCATCGGCTTTACCCAGTTCAGCGTCGGGCAACTCAAGATCATGCAGGAGGTGATCACGCTCAGCGTGTTCGTGCCTTTTGCGGTGTTTTACCTGAATGAGCCGTTGAAACTCGATTACCTGTGGGCCGCGCTGTGCATGGTGGGCGCGGTGTATTTCATCTTCCGTTCCGCCTGAGTACCCGGTATTTGTCCCCGCCCCTGATTGGCCCTTGTGGATGCGCCGAGGAGCGGAGGTCCAGACG
>NZ_JBFUGX010000738.1:0-1854 GCF_056402675.1 Polaromonas sp. P3_C2
GGATAGATCATGTCGGGTTTCCATGGCAGCCTGGCCGAACTCGGCTATCTCGCTCAGCGCTATTTCATCCAGGTTCAACGCTTGCCGTGCTTCGAGCAAGTCGGTCCGGCTTGCGCGCGCCAGCGCCAGTAGGTTCGCCAGGACCTGGCCTGCCCGCAAAGCGTCCTGCTCGAGTTGCGACAAAAGTAAATCGCGTTCCTCGCCGGAGGCAGCTCGCCTCAAGGCGTGCGCCTGCAGGGTCAGCGAGGCCAGAGGCGTGCGCAGTTCATGCGCCAGTTCACTGGCCAGT
Source organism: Polaromonas sp. P3_C2 (assembly GCF_056402675.1). Classification (NCBI taxonomy): domain Bacteria; kingdom Pseudomonadati; phylum Pseudomonadota; class Betaproteobacteria; order Burkholderiales; family Comamonadaceae; genus Polaromonas; species Polaromonas sp. P3_C2. The sequence goes on from NZ_JBFUGX010000738.1 coordinate 290, forward strand.
TCCCGCTCTCTTTCAACGGCCGATTGGTAGCGACTCGCCAGCGTGTTGATCGAATCCACAACAGCCCGGAACTCACGCTGCGAGTAGGGCCCTTGAAGCGGGGCGGCCCTGTGAATGTCCAGGGCGTCCACATCGCGCGACAAGGCGTACAGGGGTCTTAAACCCCGGTGGATTGCAAAGCCCAGCGCCAGCGCAACCACGGGCAGCAGCCAAAAACCGGGGCCGGCAACTTGCCCGGCAATGTCTTTTGCCAGGTCATCACGCTCTGCTGAATCAAGCAGCACGGTTACCTTGCGCGTTCGGTCAGGCCCGTCCCAGCGCGAAAATGCCCGCCAGGGAACCGGCGGTGAGCCCAGCGTCAGGTTCTCAAAGCCTTCGCGCATATTGAAAGCGACAGGCGGCGCGTCTCCGATACGCATAAGCGTTTTGCCTTGCCCGTCCCACATCACCACGCTCATGGAGCGCTGGTAATCGTGACTCTTCAGGTTGGACAGCGCGGCGGTGTTGCTGAAGTCAGTGCGTGAGTCGACACCGGCAAAACTTTCCGCAAGTTCAAGAAAAGCGACGCTGGCCAAGTGGCCATCCGTGAGCTCGTCAGCCTCGTGAATACCCGTGCGGTAGCCCAATGCGATAAAACCACCCCAGACAATCAATAGCGCGCCCAGCGCCCAAGCCATAAGGCTCGTGGTCAGCGACATCTGCGCAACCCTCATGGTTTCTCCGGTACGAAGTAACCGACGCCGCGCAGTGTGCGTATTACGTCCTCACCCAGCTTCTTTCTCAGGTGATGCACATGAACCTCCACGGCGTTGCTGTCGAGCGCATTGCCCCAACTGTAGAGCCGGGCTTCAATCTGCGGCCGTGACAGTACGCGGGGCCTAACCTCCACTAAAGCCAGCAAGACACCGAACTCCCGCGGGGCCAGCTCAACCGATTTTCCGTTCAGGTGAACGGCCCGCGTGGCCGGATTGATTACTAAGGCGCCGGCCGTTATCGTAGCTTGGGCGCGTCCGACAGCCCTTCGCCGAAGCGCGCGCATGCGCGCGGCCAATTCATCGGGATTAAAGGGCTTCGTCACGTAATCGTCGGCTCCCATATCCAGGCACTCGATCCGTGCGGCAACCTGGTCACGCGCGGTCATGATCAGCGTTGGCGTGCCGGCATCGGGAAGGGAGCCTGCGGGAGCCAAGCGTAGACGCTTAAGCACTTCCGAGCCGTCGCCATCCTCAAGGCCGAGATCGAGCAGAACCAGATCAAAGGGTTCGACCTTTAGCGCGGTCCAAGCCGATTCAACACCGCTAGCGATATCGATAGCCCAGCCCAACTGCTTCAGATGACTTTCAAGCCCTTTGGCAATGCCTTCATCATCCTCGACAACTAATACGCGCATGCAGCATTGTCCGCCGGACCCGCGTGGAAAACAAAGGCATGTAGCCGGTCTGCACCTGCGCACAGGGCTTTAACGCCGCCTTAAGAATGCGTTAAGTATTGGGCGACCTTTTCCTGGGCTTTTGTCAAAATTCGCAGCGTCACCAAATCGTTAAGGAGGATTTAAGACAAGACAC
>NZ_JBFUGX010000739.1:0-1854 GCF_056402675.1 Polaromonas sp. P3_C2
GCCTGGATCGCGCGGCGCAGCATCTTGCCGCTGCGGGTCTTGGGCAAGGCTGAAACGAAGTGCACGCGTGACGGTCGGGCGACAGCCCCCAAATCGCCATCCACGCGCTTCATGATCTCGCCTTCGAGCTTCATGGCCGCCGCCTTGTCGGCCAGCACGTTCGCATCCTTGGGCACAGCAAAAGCCATGGCGACCTGGCCCTTGAGCTGATCGGCCACGCCGATCACCGCCACCTCGGCGACGCCGGCATGGCCTGAAATGCTTTCTTCAATCTCGCGCGTGCCCAGGCGGTGGCCTGCGACATTGATGACGTCGTCGGTGCGGCCCAGGATGAAGTAGTAACCGTCTTCGTCGCGTATGCCCCAGTCGAAAGTGCTGTAGACCTGCTTGCCGGGCACGCTCTTCCAGTAGGTGTTGACGAAGCGCGCGTCGTCCTTCCAGATGGTTTGCATGAAGCCGGGCGGCGTCGGGCCTTCAATGACGACCACGCCTTTTTCATGGGGTTGCGTCAGCTCTTCGCCGGTGGACTCGTGCAGGATCTTGACCTTGTAGCCGTACATGGGCACGCCGGGGCTGCCGAACTTGCTGGCCTTCTTTTCAACGCCGTTGGCAATCGTGATGATGGGCCAGCCGGATTCGGTCTGCCAGTAGTTGTCGATGATGGGCACGTTCAGGCCTTCGCTGATCCAGCGGGCTGTCGGCTCATCGAGCGGTTCGCCGGCCAGGAAGAAGGCACGCAGGCTTGAGAGGTCGTGTTTTTTGAGCAGGGCCGGGTCCTGCTTTTTGAGTACGCGCACCGCGGTGGGCGCGCTGAACATGCCGGTGACCTTGTACTTTTCCACCAGGCTCCACCAGATGGCGCCGTTGGGTTGCTTGTCCATGCCTTGCGTGGGCAGGCCTTCATACATGATGGTGGCCATGCCGGCAATCAGCGGGCCGTAGATGATGTAGCTGTGGCCTACGACCCAGCCGATGTCGCTGGTCGAAAAGTAGGTTTCGCCCGCGCGGCCGTCAAAGATGTGCTTCATGCTGGCGGCCAGCGCCACGGCATAACCGCCGGTGTCGCGCTGCACGCCCTTGGGCTTGCCGGTGGTTCCGCTGGTGTAGATGGTGTAGCTGATGGCGGCGGAGTCCAGCCACACGCAGTGCACCAGCGCGTGCATGTACTTGGCGCGCAAGGTCTCCCAATGCAAATCGCGCCCGGCCACGATGGACATGGGCGCCAGGCCGCGGTCAACCAGCAGCACGGCTTCAGGCTGGTGTTTTGACAGGCGAATGGCTTCGTCGAGCAGCGGCTTGTACGCCACCACCTTGCCGCCGCGCGAGCCGGCGTCGGCGCTGATGATCACGCGCGGCGTGGCGTCGTCGATGCGCGAAGCCAGTGAGCCGCTGGCAAAGCCGCCGAACACCACGCAGTGGATGGCGCCTATGCGCGCGCAGGCCAGCATGGCAAAGGCGGCCTCGGCAATCATGGGCATGTAGATGAGCACGCGGTCGCCCTTGACCACGCCCATGGCCAGCAGGCTGGCGGCCATGCGCTGCACCTCGGCGTGCAGCTCGGCGAAGGTATAGGTTTTTTCAATACCGGTTTCGCTGGAGACATAAATCAGCGCGGGCTGGTCTGGCCGGTCTTTCAGGTGCCGGTCTACCGCGTTGTGGCACAGGTTGGTTTGCCCGCCCTCAAACCACTGGGCAAACGGCGGATTGTCGTCGTTGCAGACGCGGGTGAAGGGCTTGTGCCAGTCGATCAGTTGGGCCTGCTCGGTCCAGAAGGCCTCGGGCTGGTCGATGGACTGGCGATAAAAGTCTGCGTAGCTCGTCATGTCTCGTCTCCGTTTTTGCTTTTTGAATTCA
>NZ_JBFUGX010000740.1:0-1851 GCF_056402675.1 Polaromonas sp. P3_C2
AGCAAGGTGTCGGTCACGTTGGTTGCCGACGAGTCGCCTTCGTCCATTCGCACCATTGCTTCAAGGGCCGCAGGCACCCGCATCCGCATCATGCGCGCAAGGCTGACCAACAGCAGCGCGGTGGACGGATTGCGTTTTTGCGCCATGGTCGAGCTGCCTACCTTGCCCATGTGAAACGCTTCCGCAATCTCCCCGATTTCTGTGCGCTGCATGAATACGACGTCTTGCGCGATTTTCTGCGCGGAACCTGCAAGCAGCCCCAGTGCTGAAATGTAGTCGCACACGCGGTCGTAAGACGAACGGCTTGGCAGCCCGGCTGGCGGTAACCCGAGTTGCTCGGCCATGCGCGCTTCCACGGTCCGGCCTTTGATGCCCATCGCTGCGAAAGTGCCTATCGCACCGCCCATGCACGCGACGAACGACGAGGCCAGACGCTGCGTCAGGCGATCCCGATCCCGATCCAGTTCGTCGATCCAGCCGGCAAGCTTGAAGCCGAACGTCATTGGCAATGCATGTTGACCGTGTGTACGGCCCGCCATCACCGTTGCCCGGTGTTCCTGCGCCAGCCTGCCAAGTGTGGCGATGGCTGCATCCAGATGACCCGTCAACAAGTGGTGTGTCTCGCGCATCTGCAGTGAACTGGCGGTATCGAAGATGTTCTGGGTCGTCGCCCCCCAATGGATATAGCCCGCCGCTGGGTCGCCGCACAGTTCCTCGAACTGGGAGAGGACGGGAACGAGCGGATGTTGAGCAAACGCGATGTCCCGGGACAGGCGTTCCAGATCGAAGAGCCGGGCATCGGCCTTCTTCCCGATGATTTGCGCAGCCTCGGTGGGAATGACGCCGAGTTCGGCTTGGGCATGAGCCAGTGCTGCTTCAACATCGAGCCATGCCTGCAACGTGGCCCTGTCGCTCCAGATGCGTTTGGCTTCGCCGCTGAACCAGTGGCCGGTAATAAATGATTCAAACATACTGGTATTCATGGACGGCTTGGATTGTGACGCGGCAAGCCTATTGGCATGCTCGCTAAAATTTTTGATTGATACATATTGTATTTGTGTAATTCTATGTTTTATATAGAATAAATTTAAAATTAATACAAATTACAATAAATACAAATACAATATACTCGCCATGCATTCAGCGGGTACATAAAACATGGAGACACGTCATGGAAGATTTTTTTGCTCGCCAGCGATCCGGGCGTCGCAGGCTGTTGAACCAGCTTGCCTTGCTGGGCGCCGGCGCGTTATTACCGGGCATTGGCCGCGCACAATCGGACAAGCCTGTATCGCTGATAGTCGGGTACTCTGCCGGCGGCAGTGCCGACCTGGTTGCCCGTGTTGTGGGGGCCGAACTGTCAAAGCGCCTGGGGCGTCAGGTCATCGTCGAGAACGTTGCGGGCGCCAGCGGCATGATTGCCGCGCAAAAAGTGCTCAATGCGCCAGCTGACGGTAACCTGATCTACATGGGAGGTACGGATACCGTGCTGGTGCCCATGGTCAATCCGAAGACCAGGCTGGATTGGGAGAAGGACCTTCTGCCGGTTGGAAGAATGACCACGGTGCCGCTGGTATTCGCCGTCCCCGCGGGTTCGCCCCACGCGACGCTTTCCGACCTGGCGGGCGCGCTGAGAAAAAGCGGTAAAGAGAACTTCAATTACGCAACACCCGGAATTGCGACGATGCAACATCTCTATGGGTCGCTTATCAACAAGCGGGCAAAGGTGGAAATGTTGCATATCCCGTACCGTGGTGGTGCCCAGATCGTGAATGATCTTGTGGGTGGCCAGGTAGACAGCGCGGTGCTGGTCTTGTCGACGGCGATGCCCTTTCTCAAGGAGGGCAAGAT
>NZ_JBFUGX010000741.1:0-1851 GCF_056402675.1 Polaromonas sp. P3_C2
GATGCGATGTGCGGTAGAGGGATGGAGCCCCGACTTCTCGCTGATTTCCTTGAGCGAAAGCGCTTCTTCGCGGTTCGCCAGGATTTCGAGCAGCGTGAACATCCTTTCTATGACCTGAACGGTCGGTGTCGCGGGAAGGGCTGAATCGGGCTTTTTCATGTGCAGGCTTTCTGCTGCAAATTTTACCCTGTGAAATCCTGATGCGCTGGATGATGCGCCTGGTGGGGCCGATGCCTATGCCTTGTCGGATGGCCTGCCTGTATTTTCTGCCGCAGGCTCTGCGGAAAGCACCCACTGCCCGTCGACCAGCACTTCGTTGGGCCTGAATCCGGCCTTGTAGTTCATTTTTGGGCTTTCCGCGATCCAGTAGCCCAGGTACACATAGGGCAAATCGAGGCGCCGGGCCTGCTCGATCTGCCACAGCACGCTGTAGTTGCCGTAGCTTGCGCGGCCATCCGGCTCGTAAAACGTATAGACCGCGGAAATGCCGTCCTCCAGCACATCAAGGATGGACACCATCTTCAGAGCGCCTGGCTCGCCGTCAGGCAGGCTTTCGCGAAACTCCACCAGGCGTGAATTCACGCGGCTTTGCAGCAGGAACTGGGTGTATTGGTCAATGCTGTCATGGTCCATGCCGCCGCCTGCGTGACGGCCGTTCTGGTAACGCAGGTAGAGCTGGTAATGCTCCGGCATGAAGCAAAGCTTGAGGATGCGGGCCTGTAGCGTCTGGTGCCGCTTCCAGGCGCGGCGCTGGCTGTTGTTGGGGCTGAAGCTGCCAACAGGCACCCGTAGCGGGACGCAGGCCTGGCACCCATCACAGTAGGGGCGGTAGGTAAACATGCCGCTGCGCCGGAAGCCGTTGGTCACAAGGTCCGAATAGGCGTCGTTGTGGATGAGGTGGCTGGGTGTGGCAACCTGCGAGCGGGCCTGCTTGCCCGGCAGATAACTGCACGGGTAGGGCGCCGTTGCGTAGAACTGCAAGGTTTGCAGGGGCAGGTCTTTGAGATGTGTCACGGTAGGTCCAGGGTTCCCTTCGTTCCCGTCGTCAATATCTGATTCCAGTATACGGGTTCAAAGTGCCAGTCGGGCCCCGTTTTACCCACGCTTTGTCCGAGGTAGGCAACAAATTCCGCCCGGCTGATTTCTCCCGCGCCCAGGGACGCCAGGTGATGGGTATTTTGCTGGCAATCAATCATGGTGATGTGCTGTTCACGGCAAAAAGCCACCAGTGCCGCCAGTGCGATTTTGGATGCATCGGTCTGGTGTGCAAACATCGATTCGCCAAACACCATGCGGCCCAGATTCACACAATACAAGCCGCCTGCCAGCGCGCCGTCGATCCAGGTCTCCACGCTGTGCGCATGGCCTGCCTTGTGAAGGGCGCTATAGGCCTGCACCATGTCAGGGACTATCCAGGTACCGGGTTGGCCGGAACGGGGCTTGCTGGCGCAGGCGTCGATGACGCGCTCAAAGGCGCTGTCGAATCTGATTTCGCAGCGATGCTGTTCCTGAAAACGAACTACCGTTTTGCGCAGCGACCGGTGCAGCTTGAAGTGCCGGGTCTGCAGCACCATGCGAGGGTCAGGGCTCCACCAGAGCACGGGCTGGCCTAGGCTGTACCAGGGGAAAATTCCCTGCGAATACGCATGAACCAAGGTCGGCACATCCAGGGCGGCACCAGCCGCGAGCAAACCGGGTGCCGGGTCATGGGGCCCCCATGCGGTATCCAGCGAGGGAAAGTTTTCGCCGGCGGCAAGCCAGGGCACGGGGCGCGGGAGTTTACCCATGTCTTAAAAATGGACAGTCATAAAGCCATTAAAACAGCGGGCCGTGAAGGACATGCGCAAATGG
>NZ_JBFUGX010000742.1:0-1850 GCF_056402675.1 Polaromonas sp. P3_C2
CACCAGGGTGTATGACGCCCTGAACCGGATCCAACAAGTTACGGGAGCAGTCAATTGAATCGCATTGAAGAAAACCATGACTACAAATCGATCATAGGGCGAGCGAGGGCAATAGAGAATGCATGCAGGCAGTTTTTTCATGCGCTCTTGCGAGTGATCGATGAACGTCCTTTTACTCACTCGCCGCTCGCAGTCTTATTGCGGGTGACCGCAAGCCGGAAATTTCGTAGTCATGGTGATTTTGGAGGTGGCATTGCCCATCTTTATCGTCTAGGCGCTACTGCTGTGCTAGCGCTCATGCTGGCAATGATCTGGACACCTGCACACGCCTCGTTTTCCGCAACTCCTGGGGGGACTGAGTACATCTTCAATGATGCTAGGGGGTGGTTTCCGTCCCTCGAGGCCGCTGCTGGTGCTGAGGCTGCGGCCGGCGCGGCAATATTTGGTGGGTCATGGACCTACTCCAACTGTACCGCTGCTAATTCCTGCGACTTTTATAAGGATGGTGGATTGTGGGGGACATTTTCGGCAGGCACTCGCTCCACGCCTATTTCCTGTCCTTCAGGTGCCGCGCCCTCGGGCAACAGCTGCACATGCGTTCCCCCTAATGTAGAAAACGCCGCCCAAACTGGTTGCGATGTGCCATCCCCACCAGCGGTCTCAGACCCGCCAGTGACAAGTGCATCAGTAGCATCCGATCCAAGATCAGACCCAGACAAACCCAAGAAATGCCCTCTTTGCGATGGAGAGCAAACCGCCAAGCCGATCATTCCAGCGACAGGCGAGAAAATCCTGGCGCAAACCGACTACACAGGGCAAGGCGCAGATGCCCTGAGCTTGGTGCGGCACTTCCGAAGCAGCTGGGCCGGTGCGGCAGATAGAGGCCTGGCAGTCAATCCCGGGCTGACCCGCGCCTGGTCGCACAACCACGCCATCTCGATCAAGCAAGAAGGCACGGCTGGCGCTGCAGGCAACATCGCCCGCGTCATCTTTGGCGACGGCAGCGTACGCACCTTCAGTTGGAATGTCACTACCAGCAGCTGGGACGCCGGCAACAGCGCCGACAGCCTGATCCCCAACGCCACAGGCCTTCTGTATAAACGGCTGGACGACGATAGCCTGTGGCAGTTCGATACGGCAGGCAAGCTGCTCACCGTGACCCAGAGAAACGGTTGGATCCAAAGCTATACCTACAGCACGCCCAGCACCATATCCACGACCGCTCCGGTCGCAGGATTGCTCCTCAGTGTGAGCAACCAGTTCGGCCGCACCTTGAGCTTTGCGTACAACCCCAGCAGCCAGCTGACGAGCGTCATCGGCAGCGATGGCCGGATCATCAGCTACAGCTACGACGGCACCACCGCCACCTCACACCTGACCAGCGTCAGTTACCCTGGTACTTCGGGAGGCACCGTCACCCGCATCTACCACTACGAGAACGCTACTTACGCCCAACTGGTCACCGGCATCACCGATGAGCGGGGAATCCGGCTGTCCAACATCGCCTATGACAGCCTGGGCCGCGCCATCAGCAGCGGCTATGCGGGCGGTGCCGACCTGTACACGGTGAGTTACGCCACCCCTGGCTCAGCCACAGTGACCGACCCCTTGGGCACCCAGCGCACCTACAACTACAGCACCAACAAGGGGCAACTGGGTGTCACCGGCGCCGACAAGCCCAGCGGAACAGGCGCTCCATCCGCCGCCAGCCGAGTACAGGACGCCAACGGCTTCATCACCCAGGAGACCGACTTCCTGGGCGTGAACACCATGTACACATGGGACATCAACCGGCGCCTTCCCTTGAGTACGACCAGGGCAGCAGGATTGCCCGAAGTGCAGACAACGAC